>NZ_JBAVZJ010000037.1:0-5178 GCF_049588695.1 Robiginitalea sp. | reverse complement strand
GTCGTATACCGGCCAGACGTAGTTTCCGTTTTCCCTCAAAGGCACCTCCGGGCAGGCCGTACCCTGTAAATGGGTGGAGGCGTATAAGATGTGCTCATTGTCCGGGAGGAAATAACCGCAGGTAGTCCGGCCCATCCCGGTACTGAGCATGGGTGGTTTCTTATCTTCAAAGGTTTCGCCTACATTCATCAGGAACATCTGGTCGCATTCCATGCCCCACGCCTCGGCATTGGATTGAAAAATAACCTTGCTGTCGTCAAAACTCCAGTAGGCTTCGGCATTGTCTCCCCCAAAAGTGATTTGCCGTATGGAGGCGAAGTGTTTTTCACCCGGGTAAATCAGGGTGTCGGAAGACATCGCCATGGGGCTCTCAGCGGGGGTTTCGGCAGGGGCTACGGTTTTCGGATCTCCTTTACAGCCGGCGAATAAAATTCCCAACAAAGCCAAATAGTAGATTCTCATAGGTTGTGTATTTTTGACAAAAATAGAGGCTAGTTATGAAGATAAGCACGTTTTTACTGGGAATTCTTTTACTGGGGCTTTCCTGCAAGGAGAAAGAGCTGCCCAATATTACAATGGAGGAAGACGTCCGGGTGTTGGCCAGCGACTCCCTCAAAGGCCGTGAAACGGGGAGTGAGGGCGCGCGAATGGCCGCCAGCTACCTGGAACAGCGCCTGGCGGATTTGGGTCTGGAGCCCATAACCACAGAAGGGGATTACACCCAGGAGTTTAGTTTTAAACCCAGGCTTGACCCGCATTCGGAAATTGAATTTGGCAAGGTCACCGACAGCAGCCTGAACGCCCGGAACGTCCTTGGACTTATAGATAATGGGGGAGCGCGAACTGTGATCCTGGGAGCACATTTCGACCACCTGGGTATGGGAGGGGAAGGCTCCCTTTACCGGGGGGAACCCGCTATTCACAATGGGGCTGATGACAATGCAAGTGGGGTAGCGGTACTTTTGAAGTTGGCCAAAATGCTCAAAGAGCGCCCGGAGGCCCGGGACAATTACCTGATACTCTTCTTTTCCGGGGAGGAAATGGGCCTTTTAGGGTCGAACTACTTTGCCAAAAACCCCGCCCTGGACCTCGAACAGGTTCCCTATATGATCAATTTAGATATGGTGGGACGTCTTCGGGAGGAGAAAACCCTTTCGGTCAGCGGTACCGGGACCACCCCGTTATGGCCCCAAATGCTGAATTCCCTGAATCCCGGGTTTGACCTTGTCCTGAGTGAATCGGGCGTAGGCCCCTCCGACCACACGTCCTTTTACTTGCAGGACATTCCTGTACTGCACTTCTTTACCGGGCAGCACGAGGACTACCACAAGCCCTCGGACGATGCGGAATTGCTCAATTACGAGGGGATGGACCTTATTGCCGGCTATATCCTTGAGCTTACTGAAGCCATGGAAGCCCAGGAGGAAGTGGCCTTCAGGACCACAAAAAACGAAAGTGAAGAGGTCCCCCGTTTTAAGGTGGCTATGGGCGTTATCCCGGACTACCTGTTTTCCGGTGAGGGGATGCGTATCGATGGGGTGAGCGAAGACAAACCCGCCCAAAAAGCAGGGCTTCAAAAGGGTGATATTGTCGTACAGTTAGGGGACAGTACGGTTGTGGACATGATGAGTTATATGCGCGCCCTCTCTGTTTTTGAAACTGGGGATGAGACCACGGTTGTGGTCACCCGGGACGGGGAGCAGGTGAGCACAAAAATCACATTTTAAAAGGCCCTGGGCTACTGAACCAATATCTTCAGGGCTTCCGTTTCCACTTTTCACGTGTGGGGACTCAGACAGGCAGCGATGCCATAATTAGGCCGTAATGCAAATTTTTGTAGGAAAAATGTTATAGATTTAGGCCAGGCCATTCAAAACGTGAAGCTCAAAATTCTCCTTATTTTAGGGTTGTTTCCCCTTGTGCTAACCAGCCAGACCTTTCAAATCTCCGGATCCGTCAAGGATACGGACGGAGTGCCACTTCCGCTTGCCAATGTGTTGTTGCTCCGGGCTCAGGACAGTGCCCAGATAAAAGGTACCTCAGCAGATGACATTGGCCGTTTTACCCTCAAAGACATCGAGGAAGACCTCTATTTTTTACAGGCGACTTATTTTGGGTATCAATCCGTACTCGTCCCCCTGGAAGTCCGGTCGGATATACGTATTGGGGCCCTGATTATGGAAGAGGCCGGGGAGAATCTGGACGAAGTCGTCGTCACCGGGCAGCGCCCCACCATTGAACGACAGGCGGATCGGGTCGTTTTCAATGTGGAAAATACGGTGATCAGCGAGGGGAGCACCTGGGATATTTTGCGCAATGCCCCGGGGGTGGTCACGGTGCAGGATAACCTGGAAATTCGCGGGCAACCGGCGACCGTCTACCTCAATGATCGGAAAGTTCAATTGTCACAGGACGAGATCCTGGACCTGCTCAAAGGGCTGGATGGAAGTGCGATTTCCTCCGTGGAAGTCATCCCCATTCCCCCGGCGAGTTTTGAGGCAGAGGATGGCCCGGTGCTCAATATCCGGACCCGGCAGAATATCGTCCCGGGGTATAAGGGAAGCGTCCGGGCACAATATACCCAGGCCGTTTTTCCCAAATACAGCTTTTCTACAAGCCATTACTACAAAGGGGAGAAGTTTGGCATTTTTGCCAACTATTCCATTAGTCCGCAGAAGACGCTCCTGGAAATTGAAAACGACGTCAACTTTATCAATGACCAAAATACCGTGTTTTCCCGATGGAGTACCCAAACGGATCGGGTGAGCCGGACCCAGGCCCAACAGTTAAACCTTATCCTGGACTATGACCTTTCCGAGCGCGATCAGCTCAACCTGACCTCCAACTTCACCTATTCCCCGGACAAAATAAGTAACTACAACCTACAAACGGTTATGAGAAACGGGGCCGGGGCGATTGACTCAACCCTGCAGACACTGCAGGAAACACGGACAGATCAGATCAATACGTCTGTGGATCTGAATTACACCCGTAAACTCAAAAAAGAAGGAGCTACCCTAAAAGCAAACGGCCACTATACCTACTATGAGCAAACAAGTGCCCAGGACGGACTCACAACGTATTTTGACCCTTCGGGTGCCTTCCTTCGGGATTTCCCATTTACCACAGACGCCGAACAGTTCATCGACATTTTCACCGGTCAGCTGGACTGGTATACCCCTATACCCTCAGGTACTTTTGAAGCCGGGGTCAAAGGCTCCTTTATTCGCTCCAGGAATACCATTGAATACTTTGTAGGGCAGGACAACCAAAGTTCTTTTGACATAAACCTTTCGGACCGGTTTAATTACGACGAGGAGGTCTATGCGGCCTATGCCTCGTTCAACAAAAATTGGGATCCCTGGACGCTCAAGGTGGGGTTGCGGGCCGAACAAACCGAAGTGAAGGCGGAATCCCTGACCCTGGATGAGATTAACCGGCAGAGTTATCTGGAATTCTTTCCTTCCCTTTTTCTATCCCGGGACCTGACGGAGAACCAAAGCATGTCTTTTACCTATGCCCGCAGGCTGACGCGACCGAATTACGCCGATTTAAACCCTTTTCGATTTTTCCTCAACGAGAATGATTTTGTGGAAGGAAACCCGAACCTCGTGCCTGCCTTTAGCCATGAGCTCAACCTGAACTGGACCCTGAACGACACTTTTTTTGTAGACCTCTATTATCGGGATCCGGGCAATTACCTGAGCTCAATCAGCTTTCAGGACAATGAGAACCTGACCCTGCGGGAAACCGAACAAAATGTAGAATCAAGCATCTCCTACGGGCTGGACGTTACTGTTTCCACCTCTATCACCTCCTTTTGGTATTTGTACGCCTACAGTTCCCTTTTCTACGAGGAGAACACCATTTTCGCCGAAGAGAGCGATATTGAAACCTACGCGAATAAAATCACCGGCTTTTACGGATATTTGAGTAATTCCCTTACGCTGTCCAAAGATGGAAGTCTTACCGGGGAGGCCAACCTCCTTTATCTGAGTGGTTTTTTGGACGGGGCAGCGGTCATGTCTGAAACCATCACCCTGGATCTCGGGTTGCGAAAGACCTTTTGGGACGATCGGGCGGTGCTTTCCCTGGTTGTGGAAGATGTATTAGGCCGGGCAAACGCCACCTACACCACCCGGTATGCCAACCAGGATATCCGCTTTTTTGGGCGTCCGGAAACCCGCTTTGTACGCCTGGGCTTTACCTATAATTTTGGAAACTTCCGCTTGCAGAACCGGGATGCGGACCTGGACAAAGAGGAGCTGCAACGCATTGAAAATGAGTAATCCCGCAGGAGTTTCAGGGTAATTTGTAATTTTGCACTTCCAAACCCACAGCCATGCCCAAAATAGGCAGTATTGAACTCCCGGAATTCCCCCTGTTGCTCGCCCCTATGGAGGATGTGAGCGACCCTCCTTTTCGCACCCTGTGCAAGGAGCAGGGCGCCGATGTGATGTATACGGAGTTTATCTCTTCCGAAGGCCTGATCCGGGATGCCGCGAAAAGCGTGATCAAACTCGATATCTACGAAAAGGAGCGGCCGGTGGGGATTCAGATTTTTGGGGCGGAACTCGACTCCATGTTGCAGGCCATCGATATCGTCACGGAGACGAACCCGGACATCATCGACATCAATTTCGGCTGCCCGGTTAAAAAGGTGGTATGTAAAAACGCCGGGGCCGGTATCTTAAGGGACATCCCATTGATGGTAAAGCTGACGGAAGCCATGGTCAAACGCACCCACCTGCCGGTGACAGTTAAGACCCGACTGGGGTGGGACAGCGAATCCATTAAAATTGTAGAGGTTGCCGAGCGCCTGCAGGATGTAGGTATACAGGCAATTTCCATCCATGGGCGCACCCGGGTACAGATGTACAAGGGGGAGGCCGACTGGAAACCGATTGCCCGGGTGAAAAACAACCCCAGGATGCATATCCCCGTATTTGGCAATGGGGATGTGGATAGCCCCGAAGCAGCTATGCGTATGCGCGACGATTACGGCCTGGACGGGGCGATGATCGGGCGCGCCTCAATAGGATACCCCTGGTTTTTCAGTGAGGTCAAACACTTTTTTAAAACCGGGGCGCACCTGCCGCCCCCGACCATGGAACAAAGGGTGACCGCCGCACGGAGGCACCTGCAAATGTCCATCGACTGGAAAGGCGAGACTTTGGG
>NZ_JBAVZJ010000036.1:0-3307 GCF_049588695.1 Robiginitalea sp. | reverse complement strand
GGATAATTCCCGTTCTTTTGTATCCGAAGGTATAGTTTCAAAGGCCCACCGACAGTACTAGATTATGATTTACCGTAAAAAAAGGGAACAACCGGATCGAAAAATTCACCCCCTGATCGGCTTGCTTCTTTTTCTAATTTCCATTGTCCTATTATTGACCACGGGGGTATTTGGATTTATTTACGGCATGGTCCACAGCCTGATTAAAAGGGGATTCCGGGGACTGGGGGAATATTTTCTCCAAATAGCTATTTCGATCGACCAACTCGGGAATGTGCTGATGCAACACCTGTTGAATGTGCTATGGATCAGGCGTGGGGGATATGCATTTGGTAACAGGGATGAGACCATCAGCAGTGCACTAGGGCGAAATAAAAGAAGTAATACACTCACCGGTTTTGGCCGCACCGTTGATCTTGTTCTGGATCTGATCGATCCGAACCATTCCCTGAATTCTATCGACTACTACATCGAACCCTCCGGGCAAATTATTGAAGCCGTCAGTTGGGTATATGTCGAAGACGGGAAAATACTCTCAAGCAGGAGTGAAGGAAAAAGCCGCTACTATATTCCAGGGGGGAAAAGACTGCCCGGCGAACCCGAAGTCCAGGCATTAAGGCGTGAGATCGAGGAAGAAATGGGGGTGTTTCTCATACCAGACAGCATTGTGCTCCTGGGTATTTTCGAGGCCCCGGCAGATGCCCAACCGCCGGGGACCCTGGTCCGGCTGAGTTGCTACACGGGACGGTATGAGGGCACTCTAAAACCCGCTTCAGAAATACGGGAAATCGTTTGGCTGACCTACTCAGATCGCGACCTGGTTGCCCCTGCAGACCAGCTGGTTTTTGATTTTCTCCATCAAAAGGGTATGCTCAATTGACCTCCGCAGACCCGAACTTTTTTAGTACTTTGCAAAGCAAAACCAATACATGGAAGTACTCGGAATAGATGTGGGCGGCTCTGGAACCAAAGGAGCCCTGATTCACATGGAAACCGGTGAAATGCTGTCGGATCGTTTTCGGATCCCTACACCGAAGAGCAGAAAGCCAGAGGAAATGGCTGAAGTAGTGGCTGAAATCACTTCCCATTTTAACTATAAAGGCCCGGTAGGCTGTGGCTTTCCCACAGTGGTCAAAAAAGGAGTCTGTAAATCCCCCGGGAACCTTCACAAGTCCTGGTTGGATGTGCCGATCGAAAAACTATTTGAAAAAGCCTCAGGCAATGACTTTACCGTAATAAATGATGCGGATGCCGCAGGTTATGCGACCATGAACTACGGCATTGGAAGAGGCCTCAAGGGCTTTATTGTAATGATCACCATAGGCACGGGCCTGGGTAGTGGAGCCTTTTTAGACGGGAGGCTGATCCCCAATTTTGAACTCGGGCAAATCCCCTATAAGGAATACTCCAAAATTGAAAGCTGGGCTGCAGCCTCCGCTAAGGATGCCGAAGGGCTGAGCTGGAAAAAATGGGGAAAACGATTCAATAAGTTTCTGGAACTTGTGGAACTTATCGTGAACCCGGATATGATTATCCTCGGTGGAGGTACCTCGAAGTACTTCCAGGAATATGAAAAATACATCAAAATAGAAACGGAAGTCATCCCTGCGGGCCTACAAAATCACGCAGGTATCATAGGCGCCGCTACAGGCTGCCTGGTGAATCACCCGGAGCTCTACCTGGAGTAGACAACCCGACTATGCCTTGGCGCGTTTGCGCTCTGTTTCTTTTAAGAATATTTTGCGCAAACGAAGGTGGCTCGGAGTCACCTCAACATATTCGTCTTTCTGGATATACTCCAAAGCTTCTTCCAGGGAAAATTTTATGGCGGGCACAATCCGGGATTTATCATCCGAACCGGCGGCCCGGACGTTGGTCAGTTTCTTGGTCTTGGTCACATTGATCACCATATCATCCCCTCTGGAATTCTCGCCGATTACCTGACCTTCATAAATATCCTCACCCGGATCGACAAAAAAGCGGCCCCGGTCCTGTAACTTATCTATGGAATAGGGTATTGACTTGCCCGTCTCCATAGAAACCATAGAACCGTTCTGCCTTTGGGGAACCTCCCCTTTCATCGGTTGGTATTCGAGGAAACGATGCGCCATGATCGCCTCTCCGGCTGTAGCGGTCAGCAGTTGATTCCGAAGGCCTATAATCCCGCGGGAAGGTATCAGAAACTCGCAGAGCATCCGTTCTCCCCGGGACTCCATCTTGGTCATTTCTCCTTTTCGCATCGCCACCATTTCCACGGCTTTTCCGGAAACAGCTTCCGGGAGATCTATGGTCAGGGATTCGATGGGCTCGCACATTTTCCCATCTATTTCTTTTAAAATTACCTGGGGCTGTCCAATCTGCAGTTCATATCCTTCACGCCTCATGGTTTCAATCAATACGGATAAGTGAAGTACGCCCCGGCCGTAAACCATAAACTTATCGGCACTGTCGGTTTCCTTAACCCGCAGCGCGAGGTTTTTCTCCAACTCCTTCTCCAGACGTTCTTTTATATGCCGGGAGGTTACAAACTTCCCGTCCTGTCCGAAAAAAGGGCTGTCATTTATGGTAAAGAGCATACTCATCGTAGGCTCATCAATAGCGATGCTGCCCAATGCCTCCGGATTTTCTTTATCGGCGATCGTATCTCCGATATCAAATCCTTCAAGGCCTACGAGGGCTCCGATATCCCCGGTTTGCAATTCCTGGACGCGGCTGCGGCCAAGCCCTTCAAACGTATAGAGTTCCTTAATTCGGGAAGCCACATGCCGGCCATCTCTTTTTACCAGTGTTACTGCCTGACCCTCCTTAAGGTGGCCCCGCTGAAGTCTTCCAATAGCTATCCTCCCGGTGTAGGACGAGTAATCCAGGGATGTTACCAGCATTTGAGTTGTCCCGCTTTCGGGCTCAAAAGTGGGAATATGTTCCAGAACCATGTCGAGAAGTGGGGCGATCGTCCCTGTAGGTTTCGCAAAGTCTTCACCCATCCAGTTCTCCTTGGCGGAGCCATAGACTGTAGGGAAATCCAATTGCCACTCCTCGGCACCGAGTTCAAACATCAAATCAAAAACCTGTTCGTGAACTTCTTCCGGGGTACAGTTTGGCTTGTCCACCTTGTTGATGACCACACAGGGCTTCAACCCCATACTAAGCGCCTTTTGCAACACAAAACGCGTTTGCGGCATCGGGCCTTCAAAGGCATCGACCAGGAGCAAAACCCCATCGGCCATATTCAGTACCCGCTCTACTTCTCCTCCAAAATCGGCGTGGCCAGGGGTATCAATAATGTTGATTTTAGTATCCTTGTAGG
>NZ_JBAVZJ010000035.1:0-5830 GCF_049588695.1 Robiginitalea sp. | reverse complement strand
GTAATGGCCACCCGGAACATCGAAAACTGGAAAGAGCGTCTGATTACCATTTTGGTGGTTCCTTTTACCACCTGTTCCGCCCGCCTGCCTGTATATCTTATTATTATTGCCCTGGTCATTCCCGAGGGCCGATTCCTGGGCCTCAGTTACCAGGCCCTGACCCTGATGATGCTCTACCTCTTAGGCTTTGCAGCTTCTATCCTGGCAGCAAAAGTGCTTCATCAGATCCTAAAGGTGCGGAGTCGTACCTTTTTTATGGTGGAGATGCCCAATTATAAATGGCCTTTGTGGAAAAATGTCTTTTATACCGTCGTGGAGAAGACCAAGAGTTTTGTCTACGGAGCCGGTAAAATCATCCTTGCCATTTCCATCGTCCTCTGGTTTTTGGGGTCCAATGGGTTTTCAGAAGAATTTAAAAACGCAGAACAAATCATTACGGAAAGGGTCTCCCGGGAAGGTCTTTCCCCGAACAGCCAGGCCTTTGTGGCCAACAAATTAGATGAGTTTAAGACTTCTATGCCGATCCTGATAGACGGGGTTGATAACCGGGCCACCAATATTGCCATACAGGATTCACTTTCAAAATTTCAGGCCGATCTCAGAACCCGGGTCATCAACCAGGAGATCTCGAGTTATCGGCTCGAACACAGCTTTATTGGAAAGATGGGGAAATTCATTGAGCCGGCGGTCCGTCCGTTGGGGTACGACTGGAAAATTGGTATTGCCGTGCTCACCTCCTTCGCGGCCCGGGAAGTCTTTGTAGGTACCCTGGCGACGATCTACAGTGTGGGCAATGATGAAGAGGAAACCATTAAAAACCGGATGGCAGCGGAAGTAAAGCCAGACGGCCAGCCCCTGTTTAATTTGGCTTCCGGAATTTCCCTTATGCTGTTTTATGCCTTTGCCATGCAGTGTATGAGTACCCTGGCCATTGTAAAGCGGGAAACCAATAGCTGGAAATGGCCCATGCTACAGCTGGGCTTTATGACCGTGATTGCGTATCTTGCTGCTTTAACTGCTTATCAACTCCTCTCCTAATGTCCTGGAGCCTGCAACATATCCTGGTTTATCTCACCCTGGCCATTTCAGTGGGGTATCTGCTATATAAGTTCGTCTGGCCGGAGATCCGTAAACCCAAAAACGCAGACCCTTCCAAAGGTTGTGGCAGTTCGGACTGTGGTTGTCATTGAAGTAGATCCAGATATCCGGAATCAGAAGAGGTTGGCGATAAAACTATAGCCGAGCAAGGCCCATCCGACGAGTAGTAAAAGGCCTCCCAGGGGGGTTACCGGACCCAGAAACCGCCATTTTTTTCCGAAGCCTTCACTGAGTACCAACCCGTAAATGCTAAAGGAAAACAAAAAGATCCCTAACAAGAAAGCGCGCACAATGTAGCCGTCCAACGCTGAAGTAAAGGCGAGGTTAAAACTCAGGACTAGCAAAAGTACGGCATGGACCAACTGATAGCGCACCCCGGTTTCAAAGGCCTGTAACTGGGTGCCGGTGAGTTTCCCCTTTAAATAGTGCGCCCCAAATGCGCCGAAGAGTACCCCGAGAAATCCGAGAAGCGCTCCCATTACCTGTGCTAAGAGTATGCTTTCCATAAGTTGTTTTGGTTAAAAATTCAGTTGATATGCAGGTGTAAAAATAAGCATGCTCACCATTTTACCGAATCATTTGTTGGAGACCTGCGCGCTTATGAATACCTTGTAGGAAATTAATCCCTCATGAAAAAGATACTCCTCCTGGTCCTTGCAGGTTCGTTTTTACTCTCCTGTGGGAGTTCGCAACCCGCCGCAACCGGGGGCGAAAAGGATTTGGAAGCTTCCCTGGACGATAAAAATGCAGCGGTTCTTCCTTTGGTCAACCGAATTCAAAAATTGCCCGGGGTAACCCTCCGCGGTGGAGTTCCCGTTTTTATAAAAAACTCAAATACGACCACTGGTCGTCCCCCCTATCCGCTTTATGTAGTAGATGGGCTTGTTGTAGGCAATTCTTTCCGAGCCGTTGAAAACGTAGTACAGTCCGTGGACGTAAAAGAAATCAGGGCACTCACCGGATCCAACGCTTCGTATTACGGTACGCGGGGGGCCAATGGTGTCATAGAAATTACCACGAAAAAAGGGAATTGAGATTCCCTTCGTCATTAATTTTACGGTTAATACCTGCTTTCTACTCAGAGGGCTGATCATAGAAAAACTGCTCCCGGACAATTTTTCCATCCGTTACCTGGTAAACCGCAATTTCCGAAGTCTTTGATCGCTGCCCGGACGGATTATGTGTGGTATCCATTTCAAAACGCACACTAAACCAGTTATCGGCAACGGTAGGCTCAGAAACTTCGATACTGTGCACGTCAAAAGTCTCGGCCCACCAGTCCCCTTTCTTTTTCAATCCCTCCATCCCCTGAATATGCCCCATATCTGAGGTATCACCGGTTTCAATACTAACAATTTCCGGGCTGTAGAGATCCCGATACGCTCTTTCCCATTCCCCTTTTCGGCAGCACTCCACCAGGGTGTTTGCAATGTTTTCTGTGTTCATCTTTTTGGTTTTAAGGTGCGATATAAGATACGTGAAAATGAAGTACTTGTCAAGGATTTTTAACCCAAAAACAGGCTGGAATATTCGATATTGATCCTTGAACCCCTGACCTATTTTACCTACTTTACAAGCCTAAACAAATCACCTGTCCATGAAATCAACATACTCGATTCTGCTCCTTTTAAGTTGTTTTTCTATTTGCGCCCAGCAAACCCGTTTACTGCGCCAGCCAACCCTGTCCAATTCCAATATCGTATTTGTCTATGCGAATGACCTCTGGAAAAGTACTATTGCCGGCGGAAAGGCAGTGCGCCTTACTTCCAATGAAGGTTACGAATCCAACCCCCATTTTAGTCCGGATGGGTCTATGGTGGCCTTTACGGGCCAGTACGACGGGAATACGGATGTTTTTGTGGTTCCCGCGGCGGGTGGAGAGCCCAGGCGACTGACCTGGCATCCGGGGGGTGATTATGTACAGGGATGGTCGCCGGATGGAAAAATTATATTTCGCTCTTCGAGGGAAGGACACCCCACTCAAACAAATCGATTGTACCTGATAGGCCTAGAAGGCGGCCAGGCAGAGGCCCTTCCCCTTCCCAGGGCGGCCTACGGAGAAATTTCTCCGGACGGCTCCCATATTGCGTATACCCCGATTACCTCCTGGGATCCCGAATGGCGGAATTACCGGGGCGGGCAGGCGATGCCGATATGGATTGTCGATTTGGAGAGCATGGAACTGGAACGAACACCGCAGAAGGACGGGGAACGCCACCTGGACCCGGTCTGGTACGGGGGCCGGGTTTACTATATCTCTGAACGGGATTACGCAGCCAATATCTGGTCCTATGACCCGGGGTCGAAAACGGAGCAGCAGCACACTTTCCACAAACAGTTTGACGTGAAAAGCCTGGACGCCGGTCCTTCGGGTATCGTTTATGAGCAAGGTGGTTACCTCCATATTCTAAATCCGGAATCCGGAGACAGCCAGCAGGTTCGCATCACTGTGGAAGGAGATATGAATTTTGCGCGTCCCCGATGGGAATCCGTCAGCGGAAATAACCTCGAGAACCCGCGATTGAGCCCCAACGGGAAGCGGGCCCTGTTCGAACATCGTGGAGAAGTCTTTAGCATCCCTGTGGAAGAGGGTAGCTGGAGGAATCTTACAAAATCATCCGGAGTGGCCGACCGCTACCCGGTGTGGTCTCCGGGAGGTTCAAAAGTCGCCTGGTTCCGCGATGCCAAAGGGGAGTATGAATTAGTAGTCGCAGACCAGAAAGGGGAGATTGAACGCACTTATGCCTTCGCTGACCCTACCTTTTATTTTCAGCCCGCCTGGTCCCCGGATGAAAAGTATATTGCCTTTACGGACACGCACTACAATATTTGGGTCGTCGACCTGGCGGATGGGAAAACCATAAAGATCGCATCGGACCGGTATGCACACCCAAATCGGAATATGAATCCGGTTTGGTCGCCGGACAGTAAGTGGATCGCCTTTACAAAACAACTCGACAGTCATTTTAAGGCTGTTTTTGCTTACAGCATTGTCAGCGGAAAGACCGTGCAGCTTACTGACGGCATGGCCGATGCCCTGAGTCCTTCCTGGGATGCCGGCGGGCAATACCTTTACTTTCTGGCCAGCACAGACTATGCCCTCCAATCCGGATGGCTGGACATGAGTTCTGTGAATATCCCGTTTACCAGAAGCCTGTACGCCATAGTGCTGTCCCGCGAGGGTTCAGCTCCAAACCTCCCGAAAAGCGACGAAGCCGAGATCAAATCCGCAGATGGAGATTCCGCCGGAAAAACGGCAAAAGATGAGGATTCAAAAAATGGAGAAGATACGATTACCGTTACCCTGCATGCTGAGGGGATTCAAAACCGGATCGTAAACCTTCCCTTACCGGCCAGGAATTATACATCCCTGTCCGCAGGGCCGGAAAAAACCGTTTTTATAGCTGAAGATATTCCCAATAAAACGGGCTTGACCCTGCATAAATACGACGTTGAAAAATTGGAGGCCCAATCATTTGCGGAAGAGGTCCGCAGCTTCGTCATCTCGGACTCCGGGGACAACATCCTGCTGAGGCAGGGCGCTAACTGGAAGGTGGGGGAAACGAAAAGTAAAGATGCCTCAGATGCCAAATCTTTGGAGGTCTCCCTACGCCTTCAAATTATTCCAACCGAGGAGTATAGACAGATCTTCAGGGAGGGATGGCGCTATATGCGTGACTTCCTGTATGTAGACAATGTACACGGGGCTCCCTGGGATAAAGTGTATCAATGGTATTCCCCCTGGGTGGACCACGTTCGTCACCGGACAGACCTGAACTACCTGGTCGATATCCTGAGCGGGGAAGTCGCCATCGGACACTCCTATGTGTCCGGGGGAGACCAACCGGATTTGGAAAGGGTGCCTGTAGGCTTGCTGGGTTGCGATTTCAAAGTAGAAAAGGGTCGGTACCGCATCGATCGGATCTACTCCGGCGAACAATGGAACCCTGACCTGTATGCGCCCATGGCCCTTCCCGGACTGGATGTTTCTGAAGGGGACTATATTATCGCCATAGATGGAACTGAGCTTACCGGGGACATGAATCCATACGCCCTGCTGGAACAAACCGCCGGAAGGGAAATCTACCTGACCGTCAGCAATTCTGCGGACGGGAAATCCCCTCGGGAAATTGTCGTCAAACCCATCACCAGCGAAAACGGACTCCGCACTTTTGACTGGATTGAGGCGAATCGGCGCAAGGTGGACAGCCTTTCAGGGGGTCAGCTCGCCTACGTCTACGTTCCCAATACCTCGTCCAGGGGATTTGAATATTTCAATCGGTATTACTTTTCCCAGCAGGATAAAAAAGGGGTCATTATAGATGAACGCAACAACGGAGGTGGATTTGCTGCAGACTATATGATCGACATTATGGACAGGGAACTCTTTGGGTATTTTAACAGCAAAACCGAAAGCAACCGTCCCTGGACCACACCTATGGCCGGGATTTGGGGGCCCAAAGTTATGTTGATCAATGAGAGGGCGGGCTCGGGAGGGGACCTCCTCCCTTATATGTTCCACGCAAAAGAACTCGGGCCCCTGATTGGTACCCGTACCTGGGGAGGCCTGGTCGGCACATGGGATACTCCCCGATTTATCGATGGGGGCCGGATGGTGGCCCCAAGGGGTGGTTTTTTTGACGTGGATGGAAAATGGGCTGTTGAAGGTGAAGGTGTGGCCCCGGATATTGAAGTCATACAGGAACCCTCTGAAGTGGTCAAAGGTCACGAC
>NZ_JBAVZJ010000034.1:0-2371 GCF_049588695.1 Robiginitalea sp. | reverse complement strand
ATCTGGGCCTGCCTTTTTCAGTTCTCTATGGCTGGATCGTCTGGTTGAGGAATAAGTTTTACGACTGGGGGTGGTTTTCCTCCAGGGGCTATGAGGTACCCATTTTGTGCATCGGAAACCTGAGTACGGGGGGGAGTGGGAAAACACCCATGGCAGAGTGGTTTCTATCTAATCTCCTGCCGGAACGGAAAGTAGCGGTATTGAGCCGGGGTTACAAGAGGGAAACCAAAGGATTTTATTTGGTGAGCCCTGAAAGTACAGCGGCGGAGGTAGGAGATGAACCCCTGCAAATGGCCCGGAATTTTCCGAAAGCCGTCATCGCTGTGGATGCAGACCGTCAAAGGGGAATAGAGCAATTAATTGCCCTTGCAGCTCCGGAAATCATCCTGCTTGACGACGGGTTTCAACACCGTCGGGTAAGGCCCGCACAGGCTGTATTGCTTACCGCATATGATGAGCTCTATCCGGACGAAGCTTACCTGCCCGCCGGCAACCTCAGGGATCATCGCAGCCAGGCAAGGCGGGCGGATTTAATCGTCGTAACCAAGTGCCCCAGTCCTTTATCCGAAGAGGATCGGACACGAATCCGAAGTAAGCTGGAGTTGGGGGATGGGCAGGAACTCGCCTTTGCCTCCCTTTGTTATCAGCAGATACGGGACCGTAGGGGTGTACCAATCCCTGAAAAAACCCTAAAAAACAAGAAGTTTACCCTGGTCACAGGGATTGCACGACCCCAACCCCTGATTGCTTATCTGAAAAAATCAGGAATCCGGTTCGAGCATTTAAAGTATTCAGACCATCATAAATTCTCAGCCTCGGAGCTCATTGCATTGAAAAAAAGACAACCTATTTTAACTACGGAGAAAGATGCTGTACGTTTAGAAGGGGCTCTTGAAGCGTATTACGTGCTCCCCGTTAAACATTGTTTTTCAGAAAAAGACAAGGGTGTGATGCAGGAGTTTCTCTCCAGGTTTTAAGTGGTCGTTTTGCGTAAACGAGCCTGGACGATGTTTTCACCGATTTTGTCGTAGAAGAGTTCGGGTTTAAAAGGTTTGGTCACTACATCGTTACAACCCGCCGCGTAGAATTCCTCCAAACTGTCGTCCAGAGAAATGGCGGTAAGGGCAATGATAGGAATCTCCGAATTGAACTTTCGGATTTCCCGGGTCGCTTCCACACCGCTAATCCCCGGCATGTGTATATCCATCAAAATCCCGTCGTATGTATTGGCTTTTGCCAGTTCAATCGCCTGGGTTCCATCACTGGCAATATCACATGAAATATCTTTTTTGGAAAGCATTTTACGGGTAATGACCTGGTTGATCTTATTGTCCTCCACGACCAGTAAGTGCAGTTCGTCAAAGCTGTAATCCACAGTACCCTCTTCAAAAGGCAGCTCCTCGACCACCTGGTCTTTACATTTCATTTTCAGCTCGAAATAGAAAGTACTCCCTTTCCCATGCTCGCTCTCCAGATGAATGGTACTGTCAAAGAGTCCGAGCAAGCTCTTGACGATCGTAAGACCAAGGCCAGTCCCCCCGTATTCCCGGTTAATCTGGATGGATCCCTGTTCAAAGCTATCGAAGATATTGGCCTGGCGCTCTTCTTCGATTCCTATTCCCGAGTCCCGTATTTCGAAATATACATGGGCGTATTCTCCTTCACGCTTAAGCAGGCGGGCAATGACCTCGACCTGACCATCTTTTGTGAACTTGATGGCATTTCCCACCAGGTTCATGAAAATCTGAGATAATTTAACCGGATCGCTCAGCAAGTGGGACGGGATTTGAGAGTCGTAGTCCAGGATGAGCTCGTCACTTTGCTCTTTCGCCGATTGCTGCAAGCCATTGATCACTTCATTGAGTACCTTATGCAGGTTACAGTCGATTTCCAAAGGTTCCAATTTCTCGGCGTCAATCTTGTTGATCTGCAGGATGTCGTTGATGAAATTCAGAAGGTAGTCTCCTGAGAATTTCAGGGATTTTAAATGCTCTAACTGGTTTTTACGGGGTTTCTCCTCGATTAAAAGGTGCGTCAGTCCCGTAACCGCATAGAGCGGGGTGCGCAATTCATGACTTACCGTGGAGAGAAAATTGGTTTTCGCCTCCATGGCCTGTACAGCTGCATCCCTGGCGAGTTGTAATTCCCGGTTTTTAGTCTGAAGAAGGTCGTTCGTCTTGAGTTTAATCTGGTTGTTGCGGTACAGGGAAATCGCAAGCAGGGAAATTATCGTCAGAAAGGACGTTGTGAGGATTACTGTAATTTCAGAACGGCTCGCCGATTCGCTCAATTCCGAAATTTCATCGCGCTGCCGGTCTACCTGCTCCAGCAGGTTTTTATTCATCACTTCATTTAGGCGAGTACTTTTTAC
>NZ_JBAVZJ010000033.1:0-1534 GCF_049588695.1 Robiginitalea sp. | reverse complement strand
ATATAAATATCGGCCAGACCCATAAAAGCCCTCGCTCTGAGGTAGTACTTTTCGTAAGGGTCGGAATTCTCGCGTACAGCATTAAAGCGCGTAATGGCCCGATCGGTACTGTTGGGGAGCATAGAGTAGAATTCTCCTTCCGAAAGGGTAATGCGATTCAGAAGATTCCGATCGTTGCTTTCTTGTTTGGCCTCAATCAGCTTACTCAATGCCAGGTTGTTATTCCCTTCCATGGAAGAGATTCTACCCTCAATAAACAGACTGGCCGCATTGCCGTAAAAATACTCCAGAGTCTCGAGCTGTTCGTTCATGCGGTCGTAGTAGAACTGGGCCTCCGAGACCCTGTCCAGGTCGAGGTATATTTGAGCATACATAAAATCACAGCGGATGATCTCCTGGGTGTCCTCCTCAGTTTCGGCGTGTTTGGTAGCTCTTTCGAGAGACTCAAGCGCCTCGACCATTCTATCCTGATTTCGGAAGGATCGCACCTCAGCCATCATCGCGGTGAATTCCGGGTCCGTCATTGGCTCCTCCTGGGCTACAAGGCCGGCAGAAGGCCATGCAATAAGCAAGGCCCATATCATAATCAGGTATGGAATGCGCGGTTTCACAGAAACTTTTTTTCAGTCATCCATTTCACGGTATCGATAATCCGACTGCTGTATCCGGTCTCGTTGTCATACCAGCCAATCACTTTAACCATGTTCCCAATGACTGACGTCATTTGAGAATCAAACGTGCAGGAATAACAACTATTGTTAATATCGATGGAAACGATCGGATCTTCGGTGTACTGCAACACTTTCTTGAATTCGTTTTGGGAAAACGCCTTAAAAGTAGCATTAATTTCCTCAATACTAGTGGGTTTCAGGACGTTGGCCGTGATGTCTGTCAGGGAGCCATTTGGAACGGGGACCCGAATACCACATCCACCTATGGCCGAAGACAGATGCGGGAAGATTCGAGTAAGTGCCTTGGCCGCTCCAGTAGTGGTGGGGACAATAGATTGTCCGGCCGCGCGGGCCCTTCTTAAATCCCGATGGGGCCTGTCGTGCAGGCTTTGGTCGGAAGTATAGGAGTGCACGGTCGTGATATAGGCCTGTTGAATGCCGCAGAGTTTATCTAGGATCGCAATCATAGGGGCGGCATTGTGTGTGGTGCACGAAGCATTGCTGAAAATGAGGTCCTGATCGCCCAGGGTTTCGTGATTGATACCGTATACCACCATGGGAATGTCCTCCTCCGGAGGGGGCGCTGTAAGCATGACCTTCGGGGCCCCTGCCTTCAGATGTTTTTGAAGGTTCTCCCGTGTCTTAAACCTGCCAGTAGCCTCGATAACCAGGTCAACACCCGCTTCCGCCCAGGGGATGCTACCCGGCTGTTCCCCATGGGAAACCCGGGTTGTGCCTTTCGGTGTGATGAGCGTGTTCTGATCGACAGATACTGCACCGGGAAAAATACCGTGAATACTGTC
Source organism: Robiginitalea sp. (assembly GCF_049588695.1). Classification (GTDB taxonomy): domain Bacteria; phylum Bacteroidota; class Bacteroidia; order Flavobacteriales; family Flavobacteriaceae; genus Robiginitalea. The sequence continues at coordinate 60 of NZ_JBAVZJ010000033.1, read as the reverse complement.
GTATTTTAAAAGATGTGCAAGCGTCCTGATATCGGCTACGTCATTTACAACCCCCACGTG
>NZ_JBAVZJ010000032.1:0-7129 GCF_049588695.1 Robiginitalea sp. | reverse complement strand
ACCCATTACCGAACCACCCGTATACGAAGGCATCGGGCAGTTGGAGGGCTACGTTAAAGGCTGGCTCTATTACGAGGTGAATTCAGTGGCAGGAGAGGACAAAATGAAGGCATTAATGCTGGTTATCGGACTGGTTTTAGTCCTGTTTTTGCTCAAAAATGTATTCAACTACCTGGCCATGTACTTCATCACTTTTCTCAGAAATGGTATCCTGAAGGACCTGCGCAATGCGATTTATGAAAAAATAGTTACCCTCCCCGTCGCGTACTATTCCGAGAAGAAAAAAGGGGATGTAATCGCGAGAATAACGGCCGATGTCCTGGAAATCCAACACTCCTTTCTCTCGGTTCTTGAACTGATTGTCCGGGAACCCCTGACTATCCTTTTTACCATAATGGTCATGTTCTTTATAAGCGTAAAACTGACCCTTTTCGTCTTTATTTTTATTCCTGTCGCGGGTATCGTCATTTCGAGGATTGGGAAATCCCTGAAACGCAAGTCAGATCGCGTACAGAAGGAACAGGGAGCATTGTTATCTATTGTCGAAGAAACCCTCGGAGGGCTGCGGGTAATCAAAGCCTTTAATGCCGAAAACCGGTTTTTAGGACACTTCAGAAGCTCCACAGATCGCTTTTTCCATTTTTCAAACAGCTTGCTCAACCGCCAGAATCTGGCTTCACCCACAGGCGAATTCCTGGGTATCCTCGTTATCGGGGTACTGCTTTGGTTTGGAGGCCGGATGGTCCTGGTGGAAGAAACGCTGGACGCATCCTCATTTATTGCCTACATGGGCCTCGCCTATAACATCTTAACGCCTGCAAAGGCCATAAGCAAGGCCTCTTATGGGGTTCGCAAAGGAAATGCCGCGGCCGAACGGGTCCTGGAAATTCTGGAGACTGAAAATCCGATTGAGGATCCGGCCGATGGACGTAAAATTAAAGACTTCAGGGAGCGCCTGGTGCTGGATAAGGTCTCTTTTAGCTATGAAGATGACCGCGTTTTAAAGTCCCTGAGCCTGGAGATTCCAAAAGGCGCAACAGTGGCTTTGGTCGGGCAGTCAGGCAGTGGTAAAAGTACTGTGGCGAACCTGGTAACACGTTTTTACGACGTGGACCAGGGTAGTATTCGCCTGGACGGCATAGACGTACGAGAGGTGACTAAGGCCTCCCTGCGTGGACTTATGGGCCTGGTAACACAGGATTCCATCCTCTTTAACGATACGGTACGAAATAATATCCTTTTGGGAAAGGAAGGCGCTACGCAGGAAGAAATAGAAGCCGCTGCCCGGGTGGCCAATGCCCACGAATTCATCAGTCAATTGCCTAAAGGCTACGAGACGAATATCGGGGACAGCGGGAATAAATTAAGTGGCGGACAAAAACAACGACTTTCCATTGCCCGGGCAGTACTCAAGAATCCGCCTATCATGATCCTGGATGAGGCAACTTCTGCCCTGGATACTGAAAGCGAGCGACTGGTACAGGACGCCTTGGAGAATATGATGCGCAACCGCACCTCATTGGTCATTGCCCACAGACTGAGTACCATAAAGAGCGCAGACCAGATTGTGGTTATGAAAGAGGGCGAAATTGTCGAACAGGGTACTCATGGGCAGCTGCTCGCCCTGGATGGTACGTATCGCAAACTCGTGGAAATGCAACAGCTGGGCTGATACCCGGGCCCCCCGCTGCCCTCTCGGAATTGCCCGCAGGGTTAAACCTTTTCAGTTTTGATGGGTCTAAGAAAAAGTCACCGCTTATGAGTGAAGAAGCTGATTTATTGGCGCGATTAAAAAATCCGGAAAGTCAGAACCAGGCTTTCGGGGAATTGGTCGCGCAATATCAGGAACGGCTTTACTGGCATATTCGGAGAATTGTACTGACCCATCAGAATGCGGATGACGTCCTGCAGGAAACCTTTATTAAAATCTTCCGAAACATCGATGGCTTTAAGGGGGAGAGCAAACTCTATTCCTGGATGTACCGTATTGCCACAAATGAAGCCCTTAGCTTTTTAAAACGCAATTCTAAAATTCAGGCGATATCGGGAGATGAACAACAGGACAACCAACTTGCAAATTTAAAGGCAGACCCTTATTTTGATGGAGACCAGGCTGCGCTGGAATTGCAAAAGGCGCTTTTGGAGCTACCGGAAAAGCAACGGTTGGTTTTTAACATGAAGTACTTTCAGGAGCTAAAGTACGACGAGATTTCAGCCATTCTTGAAACTTCTGTAGGGGCCTTAAAGGCATCGTATCATCTGGCAGTGAAAAAGATCGAAAAACATTTGAAAAAAGATGGGCTGGAAACATAGTACCCACGAGATTAAACCTTTTAAACGAATCGGCATCTAAAGAGTAATGGCATCAGTTTCAGGACAAGACGGATTTAAACTCCCAAAGGGATATTTTGAGAAATTCCCTGAAAGGATGGTAAAGCGCGCAGCGGAAGAAACTCCCGCGGCCAAAAAATCCATGGAGGGTTTCCGTACCCCGGACAGGTACTTCGAAACCTTTGGGGAGCGCCTCCAGCAGCGTCTGTCTAAAAAAGAGGTACCCGTTCGGAGAATACGCCCCCTTCAATTGATCTGGATTCCGGCCGTGGCCGCAGCTATTTTACTGTTGCTGCTCTGGACTCCGTCGTCCCCTTCTGCCGCATTGGATTTTGAAGATATCAACGTGGAGGTGCTTCAGGCGTATTTACAGACAGAGGAATTCGACGTTACCCCTGGTGAACTCGCTGAAAACCTGCCACTTGTGAACCTGGCCATGGATGACATAATGGATAGCGCTCCTGAAGCCCGGGTAATCGAAGACTATCTGGAAGCTTATATTGAATCCGATGAAGAATTATATTTAGAACCCAATGAATAAGTGCATTACTCCACTCCTGCTTTTGATTTCGCTCCTCTTTACCGGGACTTCGATCCTGGGACAGCATCGTGAGAATTCGGAGCAGATTAAAACCCTGAAAATCGCGTTTTTCACGGAAAAACTTGAACTTACCCCGGAAGAAGCCTCAGTATTCTGGCCTATTTACAATGCGCATGAAAATGCCAAAGAAGAACTTCGCGCCGAGCAGCGCAAGGAAATACGGGACCGTTTTGAAACACTTGAAAGCCTTTCGGAAGCAGAAGCCAAAAATGCCCTGAAGCGGTATCTGAAACTAGAAGAGAAGGAAGAAGAACTCGACAAGGCGTATTACGAAAAGATTGCCAAAGAGTTCTCAGCAGTGCGCACCATTAAGCTGTTCGAGGCCGAACAGGAATTCCGCAGACGTCTATTGCAGGAATACCGCAAACGGAAGAGCCGGCAGCCCTGAATCCACATTGTGCAGCAGTCTGCAAAGACATCAATATTTTTAAGTTTATTTGAAGCGAAGTTTAGCAATACGCCCCTTTCCGGAAGCCACAGCTACGGAATCGCTCGTAAACCGGATACTGTAAAATCCCTCGGGATCGAGCAGGTTCCAGGTTTGCCCGGAGTCTTTGGAATAGTAAATCCCATTAAAACTTACCCCGACCAGTTCCCTACCCCCCCGGCCGGGTACAAATTGTACACAACTCAAATAGCCAGGAGTCTCGCCTTGTGCTCGCAGCATCCAGGTTTTTCCCCCGTCAGATGTACTTATTTTGTTCGATAGATTCCCCTTGGGATTCGTGTAATCGCCCCCTGCCGCATACCCGGTTTCTGCATCGTAAAACGCCAGGCTATAAAGGCCGAAAGAATCGGTAGCCGAAGTAACCGGGGACTGACGGACTTTCCAGGTTTCGCCTTTATCTGCCGAAAAGTAAATCCGACCTTTATTGGATGCTACCCAGCAGAAATCTCCCCATATAGCGATATTTGTATCACTGGCGGCAAAGGCCCCCTCTCCGGGAAGTGCTTCCGGCAGGCGATTGCAGGGGATTTTTGACCAGTGCTTCCCACCATCCCTGCTGATGAGAATGCTCAGACAACCTCCCATAGCATCCCCGATGGCAATCCCGTTTGCATCGTCCCAAAAGGCCATGGCGTCGTAAAAAACCCCTGGTCCCGATTCCTGATAGACCAACTCCATAGTCCCGGAATCCCCTGTCTTGTATAACAAGGCGGGATCCCCGGCCGATAACATAAAAAAATCAGTGGACGTATGGGCAACCGCCCTGAATTCCGGAAAAATTTCCAGATAGGCCATCCTTTGGGTGCGCACCTTGAGGTTTTGAAGATCCATACTCCCGAAGAGTCCATCACTCCCCGCGAAGCCAACGCTCCCGGGCATGACCTCCAGGGCCCGGATAGAAACACTATCCGTGTAAACCTCCTGTATGGCTACCTCCTGAAAAGGAAGGGGTTCAGAAGGCCCGGAACACCCCCAAAAAGCCCCAATGAAAATGATCAAAATTACCCGGTGCATAGAAAAAATATCAGTTTGGGAATAAAGATATTGCAAATCTACCCAAAACAATACCTTTGCCCGAGTTATGAGATTTCACAAAAATTTAGTCGAAGGGGTTGTCGAAGTACTCGATCAAGTCTTTAACAAGGAGGTTTATGCGGACCGGGCCCTGGAACAACATTTGCGTAAAAACAAACAATGGGGCAGCCGGGATCGGGGTTTTGTAGCCGAGACCGTCTATGACATTGTTAGATGGAAGCGTCTCTACTGTGAAATCGCCGAAGTGTCCGCACCTTTTTACAGTCGGGATCTCTATCGTCTATTTGCAGTTTGGGTGGTGATGAAAAAAGAGTCTCTCCCCTCCTGGCCCGAATTTAAAGGGGTTAAAGAGGGAGCCCTCCTGGAACGCTACAAACCCCTAAAAAAAATACGGAAATTCAGGGAATCCATCCCGGACTGGCTGGACGCCCTCGGGGAAGAGCGCCTGGGGTCTGAACTGTGGACGGCGGAACTAACCGCCCTGAATACACAAGCGCCTGTGATCCTCAGGGCCAACCGTTTACTGACAACACCCGAAAGGCTTCAGGAGGTTCTGGAAGCAGAAGGAATTAAAACAGATCTTTTACCGGACTACCCGGATGCCCTCCAACTCGAACAACGCGGGAATGTCTTCCGGACAGCTGCCTTTCAGGAGGGTTTATTTGAAGTTCAGGATGCCGCTTCACAGACCGTGGCCCCTTTTCTGGAGGTGTCCCCGGGTATGCGGGTCATCGATGCCTGCGCCGGAGCCGGGGGAAAAACATTGCACTTAGCTGCCCTTATGCAAAACAAGGGGCAACTTATCGGACTGGATATCTACCCTCAAAAACTAAAGGAGCTTAAAAAACGTGCCAAAAGAGCTAAAGCCTTTAATATTGAGACCCGGTTGATATCCGATGCCAAAGTGATCAAAAGACTTAAAAACTCTGCCGACAGGGTACTCATTGATGCGCCGTGTACCGGCCTTGGGGTACTCAGGAGAAACCCGGATTCCAAATGGAAACTCGAACCCGAATTCCTGGAGCGCGTTTGCGTCACCCAACAGGAACTACTTCAGAATTACTCAGGGATGTTGCGCCCCGAAGGTTTACTGGTATACGCTACATGTTCTTTGCTGCCCAATGAGAATTCCGACCAGGTACAAACCTTCCTTAAAAGTGAAGCGGGAGCAGGTTTCCGCCTTGTGGAAGAACGCTCAATGTACGCCAGTGTCGATGGATTTGACGGGTTTTATATGGCACGGCTCAAACGCTTGGAATAACTGTTGAAAAAAAGGGCCGACTGTTGATTTCTTACGGCTCCCGATACCGGTTAAAATGATACCTTTGTAGGCCTAAAACCCATATAAGCCGGCCTTCCATGATCCACTTTTTCGGGGATTCCCAATCTGTTGTCTACGCCCTTTCCACTGATATAACTCTCGATGCCCCAACAGTTGCAAAACTCAGTTGGCTTTTTGGCGACCTGCCCAAACTCGATACGGCGTCTGTAGACGCCTTTTTTATTGGTCCCAGGGCCGCCATGGTCACCCCCTGGAGTACCAACGCCACAGAGATCACACAGAATATGGGTATTGGTGGAATTACGCGAATCGAGCGTTTTAGGAGTTGTGAACCCTCAGATACCTCCTATGACCAGATGCTTTTTCAGAAGTATCCCAGCCTGGGGCAGGACTTATTTCTTGTGGATCACAAACCCGAACCCGTAAAGGAAATCCGGGATATTGCTGCCTACAACCAGGAGGAAGGACTGGCCCTGAGCACAGAAGAAGTCAATTACCTCATGGGGTTGAGCGACCGCCTCGGAAGACCCCTGACGGACTCTGAAGTCTTTGGCTTCAGCCAGGTAAACTCGGAGCACTGCAGGCATAAGATTTTTAACGGCACATTTATAATTGACGGGGCGGAGAAGGAAGATTCCCTGTTTAAACTCATTCGCAAAACATCGGCGACCCATCCCAATGAAATCGTTTCGGCATACAAGGATAATGTGGCCTTTATCAAAGGGCCCCAGGCGGTACAGTTTGCCCCGGGACGGGCAGATCAGCCCGATTGGTACCAGGAAAAACCCTTTACCTCCGTACTCTCCCTGAAAGCGGAAACCCATAACTTTCCCACTACCGTAGAACCCTTCAACGGGGCGGCTACGGGTTCCGGGGGCGAAATCAGGGATCGACTGGCCGGCGGAAAAGGCTCAATACCCCTGGCGGGAACCGCAGTGTATATGACGGCCTATTCCCGCCTGGAAGCAGGCCGGTCCTGGGAAATTAAGGTGCCCGAGCGCAAATGGCTGTATCAAACTCCCATGGACATACTCATAAAAGCTTCCAACGGGGCTTCAGATTTCGGAAATAAATTCGGCCAGCCCCTGATCAGTGGTTCAGTTTTAACTTTCGAACATCAGGAGGACACCCAGGTTACCGGGTACGACAAAGTGATCATGCTGGCCGGGGGTATTGGCTATGGCAAAGCAGAGCTCGCCCTGAAAGATACCCCCACGAAAGGCGACCATATTGTGGTAATGGGTGGTGACAATTATAGAATCGGGATGGGAGGGGCAGCGGTTTCCAGCACCGATACCGGGGCTTTTAGTTCCGCCATTGAACTCAACGCCGTACAACGCTCTAATCCCGAAATGCAGAAAAGGGCGGCCAATGCCATCCGCGGCCTGGTCGAAAGTGATGAGAACCCCATTGTCTCTATACACGATCACGG
>NZ_JBAVZJ010000031.1:0-3397 GCF_049588695.1 Robiginitalea sp. | reverse complement strand
GTGTGTACTTGCAGAGTTTAGTTGCTTTGCCTTCCTCTCGCTCTGCTCGTCGGAGGCACTACGCAACTACTCATAGTCGAGACCGTTAAAAGTTTAATTAATGGATGAGCAACTTCACTAAAATTCTACTTACTGTAGATTTCCTAATCTTTAGGACCACTTTCCTTCAAATTTAGATAAATATTCATGCTGCTTTTTTACAGACTTCATATGATTAAACTTTCAGACCTATTTCTTTGAATACCTGTATCCCAATGATATCTATATTTTTTTTATCGTTGTCTCCAATTATTTGGATAGCAAAGAAATGATTGCTGAATACCTCAATACGGCACTCGAAGAAGGAGATAGTGCCGATCTCATAGTTGCATTGGGGCACATTGCGAAGGCTATCGGTATGTCAAAAATAGCTGAGGAGACTGGAATGAGCAGGTCCAGTATAGTTATACTTCTGCTATCCTAAGAACTCCATCACTACTCTCCTTGAAGGCATTGCTTCTCCGCAGGATTTCTTCAAAACCTTCCATATCATTTGCCATAAGCGTATCGCTAAAGGCATGGGCTCTTTCCAACATTCTGGTATAAACTTTTGGATCATTATTACGAGTCAATCGTCGTAAGGCTCCTAAATAATCTTCACGATAGACTGTCGGTATTATGATCTTGGTTTGCTTAGCTGCCGATAACTCGGCATTCATCATTATACGGGCCAATCGTCCGTTCCCATCTAAGAAGGGATGAACCTCACTAACAACGAACATGATATAGGCCGCCTTGGTAAAAGGATGAACAAGGGCTTGATAAAAATCAAAACCCTGCAGTAATGTGCCGCGCACAAGTTCCATGTCGACAAAGAAAGTATCGCCTGCTTGATTGTTCTTGTCTTTGAACTTTCCAGGTTTCTTATCATCCCGGGCGCTGAGTAAAATTTCGTGACGGTATTGAAGGATTTCCAGAAAATTTTCAGCCGAGTAAGGCACGATTCTCATTTCCTGCCTATTAGAAACTAGTTGGTACGTGCCCAATATATCGTGAGAGTCTTCAGTTCTGGCAGGGAGGGGCTTCTGTGTGGCAATCACCTTTTTTGCCTCGTCTATTTCAAAAACCGTTCCTTCGATATAGTTGGAAAAATAGCTTTCGTAAAATGCAAAATTGCGGTAAGCCTCGTTGGTTATGTTTTTTTCGTCACGGTATTTGAACTCTAGTTGTTTCAGATGCCTAAAGAGGATTTCAAACAGTTGAATACGGGCTGGATCATAAGGATTACCCATTGAGCGTGCAGTCGCTAAGGGCGATTTAAGTTCATTCGAAGGCCTCGTTTTTAACAAGGCACTTATCATTTTGTTAAGTCTTTCAAACTCCCTTTCCATTCCTAATTGCTGGGATATCTCCCGGGCTTTGTCGCGCAGTTCGTTCAATGCCTCTTCTCCGTTGACCCTTATTATTTTTTCCAGTTTATCCTCCAACTGGGGATAGGCTAATGCCTTGGAATTAGCCCCTGTTTGCCTTGATGTCTGAAGGTTTTCCAAAAAGGCCCGCTCGCGCTGAGCGACCATCAATTCACCTGAAAAAAATGTATCCCCTTCAACAGCTCCTGGCCCTTCCAAAAACCGAATAGTGATTCCGGGAAGCTGGACTTTTTTTGTGTATTTGTACGTTACAAAGATTTGGTTGCTCGCAGTAGGTGCAAATTCAAATGCGGACCGATGACTGAGCACCGCCCCAGGGTACAAGTGTCCTAAGATTGGAAAAATGTTGCGCCGAATGATTTCTTCGGGAGAATCTTCAAAATTTGAAGTATAAATACGTGGGGCAATCTTCCTGATGCGGCCTTCGGTTTGCCATTTGGAAATACGACGTGAGATTACTGAATCGGAAGAACCATATATGATTTCCTGTAAATGCACCTTTTTTTCCATTATCTCGTCTTCATTAGGTAAATATGCAAAATATTTTCCATTTTAATTGATTTTTTGAAAAATATTTTCCATCAAAAATAGATTTATAGCTTCCAATAAATCAATTAAATAGGGAGATTATGCAAAATATTTTACGTTAAAAACAAGATATGGTAAAATAATTTCCATTATTAACTCGAGGTAATTCATTATCGCTATCCAAGTATATGCATAACCTGGAGAAAGCCTCCTTAAAGCTTGATCAGAGCGACAGATCTATTCGAATCAACTCCCGTCCATCCTGGAGCATACACATTTTAGGTCAACACCTAATACATCTGAATTCTGCTATCCGAAGAATAGTAAATGGTACATTTAAACTGAATAGTTAAATCAACAATAAACCCATTTAAACAGGTTCACAGATCGTCATCATTTCTTGAAGCTGCCAACGTGTTGACGATTGAGGATTTCAGAGCTTCATTTTTACAGAAGGCTACAGAGCAATCACGAATTGATTAGAGATGATCTAAATACGATTAGATATATAAATATATCTTTTCGTCCTTTGTTTTAATGAGGCTTATTGCTTGTTTTGTGTGGTTTTCTCTTTCCCTAATCCATCAAGGATAAATCCATAGTTTAGTAATATATTAAAGGATTTTTTTGTTAATTCTCTCTGATTTATTCCTAATCGGTCAATGTTTTCTAATAAGCTAAGATTTTCTTTATCAGGCACACTAATCAACGTGCCCCAATCAAAACCTAAAAGAATCCTATGTCGTTTGTATCTAAGTTTTGTTCCTAATGAAAGTTGTAAACTATTACCATCCAATATAAAATTGCGAAATTTTCCTTCTATGGCTGCTTTATTTTGATATGCAAAATTATTCAATCTTATACCCCCTAATAATTGAATTTTCTCACTAATCTGGTTAGAATATCCAACACCATAATTGAAAACAGCTTTATTTCCACTTGTCCATTCTAAACTTTCATTGATAGATTGTATTTCTGCCATTACATAATCAGCAATCCTATTATGATAACTTGCATTAATCCAAAGTTTGCCTTTTTCGTTTAAAACAAGGCTATATCCGAGGTTAAATTCCCAAGGTGTTTTTATTTTAGGGGAAAGTTCTAAATCTATTATTCCCTCTATGCTTGTGTTATTTGAATTGAAATCTATTCTAGATTGATTGAAGTCCCCTCCTTTAAAAAAATGAAGGTACGTAGGTGTCGTAATTGTTAGTCCAATGTCATGTTTTTCTGTATCATAAATTAACCCGATTTTAGTAATAAGCCCTACGTTATCATAATTACCATTTGTAGACGAATTAAAGTAATCTGTTGGCTCAGCAGGATTCAAATTTACATCAGTAGTTTGTTTTAAAACCTGAATTTGATACGAGTAATTTGCTATACTTACAAATTGGCTCACACCAAAGTATAGATTTTGTGTCAGTTCAAAACTTGTTCCAATACCATACCAATTATCA
>NZ_JBAVZJ010000030.1:0-8143 GCF_049588695.1 Robiginitalea sp. | reverse complement strand
ACAAGGGGCCTTAGAGTACGGCTTCCTGTTTGATCCAGTCGTACCCTTTTTCCTCGAGTTCGAGGGCGAGCTCTTTGGTTCCGGATTTCACGATTTTTCCATCGTGAATCACATGTACAAAATCGGGCACGATGTAATCCAGCAGGCGCTGATAGTGGGTGATGACGACAACAGCCGTGTCTTTATTGCGAAGTTTGTTAACTCCATTTGCGACGATCCGCAGGGCATCAATATCGAGTCCGGAATCTGTTTCATCGAGCACTGCCAGGCGGGGTTCCAGCATGGCCATTTGAAAAATCTCATTTCGTTTTTTCTCTCCCCCTGAAAAACCTTCGTTCAGAGACCGGGATAGAAATTTTCGATCGATCTCCAGCATTTCAGCCTTTTCCTTGAGAAGTTTCAGCATTTCATTAGCCGGCATGTCTGGCATGCCTTTAGCCTTCCGGGTCTCATTGATGGCCGTTTTGATAAAATTGGTGACAGAGACCCCGGGAATTTCAACCGGGTATTGAAAGGAAAGGAAAATCCCCTTGTGCGCGCGCTCCTCAGGAGACACCTCATCCAGATCTTCTCCCTCAAAAATGATTTTCCCCCGGGTAACCTCGAAATCTTCTTTTCCGGCGATAAGGGAAGCCAGGGTGCTTTTTCCTGAACCGTTAGGACCCATTATGGCATGAATTTCTCCAGGCTTTACTTCCAGATCAATCCCTTTAAGTATTTTTTTGTTGTCCACACCGGCGTGCAGGTTTTTTATTTTTAACATAACAATTAGTTTAAAAATTTAGGCGCCTTAGGCATTTTTTCAAAATCTTCTTTCTGGTGTTGCAGATATACTTCTGACCCCGTTTGCTGCGCAAAATTCTCAAAGCGGTCCATACTTTCGAGGGTTTGCTTAACATCGTAGTTAAAAATCGGAACGCGTTTGTTCTTCCGGTTCGCATAGAGGTGATAGAGATCTCCCGTCAGCAATACAGGGCCGTGTTCCTTTAGGTCCAGATAAAGGACCGAGTGTCCGGGGGTATGACCCGGCATGAGTTTTATAACAACGGAGCCATCCCCGAAAACATCGTAATCCCCGTCAATTTGCTTTATATTTTTAATGTCCTTAATCGCATTGTATTCATCGGGATACGATTTTTGAACCTCCGGACTCGTAATGAAATCGTACTCCAATTTCTGAACCAGCCATGTGGATTTCCCCATTCGGGCAGCGTGTCCGCTATGGTCAAAATGGGTATGTGAAAGGGCAAGGAAGTCGATGTCATCGAGGGTCATCCCCGCTTTTGCCAGCTGTTTCTGAACGGAATCTGACCGGGAGACCGTAAAATTACCATCCGGGGAGGTATAAGGTTCTTCCATGGGAACGAGTGCTTCGGGAAGGCCGGCATCCCACATCATGGTTCCTTTGGGGTGCTCAATGACGTAGTAGGCATCGGCGAATTCCTTGGACTTTCCCTTATAGACTGAATCCTGGGAAAACAATTCCAGGGCATTGACCTGTACCGTCCCACCGTCAAAAGTATACAGGCGGATCTCCGGTTTTTCCTGTATCGCCTGGGCGACCTCCGTATTCTTTTCCGCATTCATTTTACATGCCGTAAAGAGGGAGGTAAGCAAAACTGCCCAAAGTGAAAAATAAGTGAATACTTTCATGGCAAACGATTTATCCTACTGATCCTTCGAGGCTGATTTCTAATAATTTCTGGGCTTCTACCGCAAATTCCATAGGCAGTTTATTCAATACTTCTTTGCTAAACCCATTAACGATCAGGGCGATGGCCTTTTCCGTATCGATACCCCGTTGGTTGCAATAGAAAATCTGATCCTCTCCAATCTTGCTGGTAGTCGCCTCGTGTTCCACCTGTGCGGTTTTGTTCCTGGCTTCGATATAAGGGAAGGTGTGTGCGCCGCAGGCATTGCCCATAAGCAGGGAGTCACACTGGGAGAAATTCCGCGCGTTATCCGCCCTGGAATTAATCTGTACCAGTCCCCGGTAGCTATTTTGGGACTGACCCGCTGAAATCCCTTTGGAGATGATCGTACTCCGGGTATTCTTCCCGAGATGGATCATCTTTGTCCCCGTATCCGCCTGTTGGTGGTTATTGGTCACGGCAATTGAATAGAATTCCCCTATGGAATTGTCCCCCTTAAGCACACAGGAAGGATATTTCCAGGTGATGGCAGAACCGGTTTCCACCTGGGTCCAGGAGATTTTGGCATTTTTTTCGCAAAGCCCCCTTTTGGTCACAAAATTATATACCCCCCCAAGGCCTTCTTTATCTCCGGGGAACCAGTTTTGAACGGTGGAATATTTTATTTCTGCATCATCCAGGGCAATAAGCTCTACTACTGCGGCGTGTAACTGGTTTTCATCCCGGGAAGGGGCAGTACACCCTTCCAGATAGCTTACATAACTTCCCTTATCGGCAATGACCAGGGTCCTTTCGAACTGACCGGTACCCGCCTGGTTTATCCTGAAATACGTGGAGAGCTCCATCGGACAACGCACCCCTTTTGGGATATAGCAAAAAGATCCGTCTGAAAATACGGCGGAATTCAGGGCTGCGTAAAAGTTGTCTTTCTGCGGAACTACGGAACCGATATATTTCTTTACGAGTTCCGGGTGCTCCTTAATCGCCTCAGAAATCGAACAAAAGATTATCCCCTTTTCTGCGAGGGTCTTCTTAAAAGTGGTAGCCACGGAAACCGAATCCATGACCACATCCACCGCCACTCCGGCGAGTTTTTTTTGTTCGTCCAGTGAAATGCCAAGTCTTTTGAAAGTGTCGAGCAATTCCGGATCTACTTCGTCCAAACTTTCGTATTTCGGTTTATTGTTTGGGGCAGAGTAATACGAAATGTCCTGGAAATTGGGTTTGGTGTATTTCACATTAGCCCATTCGGGTTCAATCATTTCCTTCCACAAGCGGAAAGATTCCAAACGCCAGGCCGTCATCCATTCCGGCTCTTCTTTCTTTTTTGAAATGGCGATTACAATATCCTCATTAAGCCCTTTCGGAAAGGTATCGGATTCGATATCTGTGTAGAAACCATACTCGTATTCTTTGGTTTCCAACTCCTTCTTTAATTCTTCTTCTGTATAGGCCATAATTCAAAAATTGCTTTTAAACACCCTTTTTTTCGCAGGTGCTTTAGGTTTTAAGAAGTTCCATCACCTCTGTCAGAGGGAAAAACTCTCACCGCAGCCGCATGTGCGCTCGGCATTGGGGTTATTAAAAACAAATCCTTTCCCGTTCAATCCCCCGGAGTATTCCAGGGTCGTTCCCACGAGATACAGAAAACTCTTTTTGTCCACGATAATGCGAACGGCGTTATCTTCAAATACTTTGTCCGTCTCTCCAATTTTCCGATCGAAATTGAGCTCGTAGGACAAACCACTGCATCCACCGCTTTTGACTCCAACACGCACGTAGTCGTTTGCAGTGTCAAAGCCTTCCTCTTGCATGAGGGTCAGGACTTTTTGTTTTGCGGATTCTGAAACCTTGATCATTGTTATTTGAAATAAATCTAAATAGAAAACAAATATAGGAAGTATGTCCGATTTCAGCAGCATTCCTAACATTATTATAACGTATGGGTCTATTGGAAAAACTTATAAGCAGCATTCCGGTCCCAAAGGCTGTGTTTTTTATGGTCAATGCACATGCTCCCGGGGACTTTTCCATGTATTTCAAGGGTGTTCCAAGAGCACCTAAAGAGGGATGATTTCCACCGTAAAAAAGGCGGTACGGAAATGGAATTCGGCACTGTTTTTTAAAGAAAATAGCCTGTGAACCGCAGGGTGTTATTATTTTAGCGGTATGTTTGAAAATAAGGACAGCTCGCCTACGCAATTGGAGGATCTCGGAGAATTCGGGCTTATTTCCCATCTCACTCAAAAAATGTCTGCAACCCAACCTTCAACGCGGAAGGGAATCGGTGATGATGCCGCTATTGTTGAGGTGGGAGGGAATTTTATCGCTATTTCCACGGATATGTTGGTGGAAGGTGTGCATTTTGATCTGGGCTTCACCCCTTTGGCGCATCTGGGATACAAGGCCCTGGTGGTTAATTTGAGTGACATCTGTGCCATGAATATGACACCCACCCAGGTCACTGTTTCCATGGCCGTTTCAAACCGGTTTTCCCTTCAGGCGCTAGAAGAGCTCTATAAAGGGATAGATCGCGCCTCAAAACTCTATGGCGTAGACGTTGTGGGGGGAGATACGACTTCCTCAACAAAGGGAATGCTCCTCTCTGTCACGGCTATAGGTCAGACCGGAGCCGAAGAGGACATTACCTATCGCAGTGGGGCTGGGGCTAACGACCTTTTGGTGGTAAGTGGAGATCTGGGAGCTGCCTATATGGGGTTGCAGGTGCTCCGGCGGGAGCAAGAAGTTTTTAAAGCCAATCCCAACCATCAGCCCGACCTGGAGCCCTATCATTATATTGTGGAACGGCAGTTAAAACCAGAGGCCCGAAAGGATATTATTACACTATTAAAAGCCCTGGGGGTTCGACCAACTTCTATGATCGATATCAGTGATGGTCTTTCTTCTGAAATCCTCCATCTCACAACCTCGAGTAAGGTGGGGTGTAATTTGTATGAAGATAAAATACCGCTGGATCCGACGGTAATTCAGGTATGTGAAGAGTTCTCAATAGACAGTACGCTGGCCGCGCTCAGTGGAGGGGAAGACTACGAATTGCTCATGACGATAGCCCAGGAAGATTACCCTAAAATCAAAGGTAATCCGGATTTAACGGTAATTGGCCATATGACGGCATCAGGGGCAGGGGCGAACCTGATTACCAGGGGAGGAGCTGCGATTCCGTTAACGGCTCAGGGCTGGAATGCTTTTGGGAGTCGGGATTCAGGCTAATTGATGTGAATTGTGCCGATGTCTTTTTTGGTAGATATTCTCCAGCGTATCATTGATCTCTTTCATTTCCGGAGTCAACAGTGATAAATTTCCACTGGCATCTGTAGTGACCTGTTTCCCACAATGCACACAGGAGTACTCTTTGATGTGGGAAGTTATTTTTTTCGAGACGCTGAAATGGTGTCCGAAGAGGGAGCAGAAAAGTTTTTTCATGGCAGTAGGTTTTTGGGATCGATTTGGCTCCGTCGGGTACTTGGGTTTTTACCTGGGAATCGCCTTTTTCTTCGTATAGGTTTTAGATTTAATTATAGCGTTCAGACTATTGTCCAACGAACGGTATGCTCATTTTATTGGATAATCCCGATAATTTTTTTCTTTTTTCGATAAAGCGCATTGAAAGCGACGGGAAACCGTAAATTGCCCGGTAAGGATTTATTGAACAAAAATCTTTAGCCTTTTGCCGACTCCCGGGATCAAAATAAAATCGGAATGGATACTGGCCCTGGCCTTATTCTCTCTGTTTTTCGGAGCAGGAAATCTTATTCTCCCCCCTCAATTGGGGATGCGCTCGGGAGTTTCCTGGTGGCAGACCGGTATCGGCTTTAGTGTCTCGGCTGTCGTCATCCCTATGTTGGGAATCCTTGCGCACGCCCGCCTGCAGGGGGATATGTTTGATTTTCCCCGGAAAGTATCTAAGGGGTTTAGCCTGGGATACTGCTATATCGTTTACGCTATTTCCATTGCCTTGCCGGCACCGCGTACCGCTTCGGTAACCCATGAGATGGGAATCGCACCTTTTTTTGATAGTCCTGCGCTGCTGACGAGCCTGGTTTATTTTTCCGTTGTTTTTTTATTGGTCTTAAACCGCTCCCGTATCGTTCCCCTGATCGGGAAGTGGTTGACTCCTGCGATTCTGATCGTACTGATGATCCTGATCGGTAGCATCACCCTGACCGGGGAGGGCGTCGTCATCCCAACCGTGCTGGACAACCCTTTTTCTGCGGGATTGCTGGAGGGCTATCAGACTTTTGACGCGATCGGGGCCGTTGTGGTTGGAGGAGTGATCCTGATATCCCTTAAACGTGAAATGCCGGATCTCGATACCGGGCAACGCTTTCGCTATATCTCAAGGGCCGGATGGATGGCCGGATTGGGTTTGCTCTTTCTCTATGCCGGATTAATTCTCTCAGGCGCATTTATGGGAGATGCGCTCAGCGAGGGGTTGAGCCGAACGGAAGTGCTGCGTGAAATGAGTGCGCTGGCCCTCGGGTATAACGGGAATGTATTCCTGAGCCTTCTCATCGCCCTGGCCTGTTTTACGACCGCTGTGGGGATCGTAACCGGCACTTCGGATTTTGTACAATCCCGATTTGGCGATTCTAAGTTTGTATACCGGGTTACGGCCTTTATTTGTTGCGTTTTGGGAGTGCTCATGGGGCAATTCCCGGTAGATTATATTATCGCTGTGGCACTGCCGGCCCTGATGTTTATCTATCCCCTGACCATTGTGCTCATCCTTTTGAATGCCATACCCCCGAAGTGGACTACGCCCAGGGTTTTCAAGGCCGTGGTTTTTACAACCCTTTTTTTTACAATCCCCGACTTTCTGGGCAGTATTGGATGGCCACAGCTCAGCCAGGGAATGGAAAGCTGGTGGCCTTTACAGTCCTACCAGTTGGGGTGGGTCCTTCCCGCTTTAGTGGCTTTCTTTTTATTCCGGGCCACGGGTAATAGCCCATTAAAAGCATCCCATGGATAAGGGTGTCGTCCCGGAAACTTCAGGAAACGGTTGTGGATTTTCAACTTTCATGGGCATGCCGTAAGTTTACCTTAAAACTGAAAATGGCTGAGTACTACAATTACATCAAAGCCCTCCACCTGATTTTTGTGGTCACCTGGTTCGCGGGTTTGTTTTATATGCCCCGCCTGTTTATCTACCATATTGAAGCCCGGGAGAAATCTGCAGAGGCCAGAACCGTGCTGTCCGAACAGTTTCGCATTATGGAAAAGCGCCTTTGGTACATTATTACCTGGCCTTCCGCTGTTCTCTGTACCATTTTCGCGATCGGTTTGCTGGCTTTGATGCCTTCATGGCTTTCACAGCCCTGGATGCACATTAAACTCGGGTTTATAGTATTACTGATCGTATACCATTTAAAAACCCACCAGATGTTTTTAAGATTTCAAAGGGAACAATTTTCCTATACCTCTCAATACATGCGAATTTGGAATGAAGGCGCTACGCTGATTCTTTTTGCCGTGGTTTTTCTGGCGATTCTCAAAAGCAGTTTTCAGTGGTTATATGGTTTAGGGGGCTTAATAGGGCTGGCCATTCTCCTGATGCTCGGCATCAGGCTCTACAAAAAGGTAAGGCAGGGAAGCGAATAGGATACCCCTGCCGATATGGATAAGGGCTTAAGCTCCGCAGACCCCTGTGAGTAAATTTTTTGGTGCGATTATTGCTATCTTTAGCGATAAACCCAGAGGCTTGTTCAGAAAGTTTTCATTGCGGTCGAGGATTTTTGTCTCTATGATCCTTCTGGTGCTGATCGCCTCGGTCTTAATTGCCGGGGTAACGGTCTACCAGTTCAGGGAACAATCCAGGGAGTATCATGAAGATCGCCTGGGTCGGAAAGAACAACAGATTAAACAGGCCATTACTTTCGCCCTCCAAAGGACTACCTACCCGATTACGTCTCAATACCTCTCCCTGATTTTTAAGGATGAAATTTATCGGATTGCCATCATTGAAGGGACTAATTTCAATCTCTACGACCTGCAGGGGCGATTGATCAAAAGCTCCAGGCCACAGTTTGACAATGACGACGTATCCACACGCCTGGAACCGCACATTCTCGACTCCCTCAGCAACACCATAAATAAGCACTTTATTGAAGAAAATACGGCAGCGGGATTTAACTACCAGGCAGCCTATTCTTATATCACAGACAGCCACTTTAAGCCCATAGGCATCTTACACCTGCCGTACTTAGAAGAAAATTCCTTTTACGATAAGGAACTCCGGGAATTCCTGATGCGCCTCGGGATTATATACCTTTTTATGTTGCTTCTGGCCATTGCCCTGGCATATTTTATATCCAAATACATCACCCGGTCCCTTCAAACGGTTTCAGAGAAATTAAATCAAACGCGATTGGCACGGACCAATGAGAAAATCCTGATCGAGGACCCAAGTCTGGAAATATCACAACTGGTAGATTCGTATAATGCGATGATCGATGAACTCTCGCATAGTGCTG
>NZ_JBAVZJ010000029.1:0-14470 GCF_049588695.1 Robiginitalea sp. | reverse complement strand
TTTATCATTTCCAATCCAATTAAGTTCAAAGAGTTGGTTTAAACTTCCTTGCCTGGGTCACTTTGGTTTTAACGACATAATCCTGAAAGGTAAAATCCTTTTCTTTCCAAAAATACAGCAAGAACGCCAAAGGCCACACAAGCAGGCTGACCCATTTCAAAAGCGTTCGATAGAGCCTTCGTCTCAAATCCAAAACCCTTCCATCTGCACTACGGGTTTGCAGCCCTGTGATATCCTTACCCAGGGATTCGCCCCTGTTTAAGAAATCACAGCCTATGAAGTAGCCCAAACTCACCAGAACAAACCCGTCGGGAATCAGGGTAAAACTCCATTCAATACCACCTTCCTGATGACTTATCAGGGTATCCGGAAGTACGTTTACGAGTACTGAATAGACAATACTAATTAGAAAAAAATCTATAATCAGTGCTGCAAATCTTCTCAGGTTTTGTTCATTCATAGTGTCAAATATTATGGTCTGTTTAACCATACCTCGTATTCGAGATCCATTAAGCCGTCCGTTTTTGAATCCAAAAGGTATTTTCCAGGATGGATTTTAATATCGTACCCTTTAAATTTAATCATTTCAGAGGAAATAATCTCAATGTTCGTTGGTGTTTTTCCGGATTTACTCCCCAGAAAACTATCGAGAATGTTATTGATCGGAGTAATCGTACAGGCATACCTGACACAGCAGTGCTCAATAGTTGTCTTGATCTTTACCCCGAGCAGGTTCACCGTGACGTCAAAACTCTGGCATCCGTTCGCAGGCCAACCCTTGGCACCCTCATCGGGCAGATCGTCGAGGTGGAATGACAAATCTTTTGTAATAAAATAATTTGGCTGTAGGCTTTCAGTTGGCTCTTGTTTTTCGCAAGAAATACTGATCAAGAGGACCAGAACGGCACCTACTCTTAAAAGTTGGTTTCTCATTTTTGTTGTGTTTAAAAAGATGAATAGATACGAGTGTCTTCAAAGCCTGACAACAGCCCTGGTGACCCCGTTACAAACAGGTCTGACCTTAGTGTTAACAAAGGCGAAACTAAGCATGCGGACTGCATAACCCCTTCATGCCAAACAGCTTATTTATAAATTACAGGGAGCGATCCTGTAAAAAAATGAATTAGAAAAAAGAGGGGTAGGGGTGATTTAAAGTAATTCAGGCTATTGGCCGAGTTCCCGCACCTCTACAGTGGGAACATCCCCACTCCCAGAGCGGATTTAAAATTCGATCGGATTGCAGCACACCTCACAGTCCTCTACATAATCTTGCTCAGCAATGGAGGTATCGATAAGTATAGAAATAGATTCCCAGCAATAGGGGCACTGACAAAAATACTCTACCATCAGCGCTTAAAATTCTATATTGAGGAGTTCCCCGCTGACCTGCAAAAGTTGAAGCTCTGCGAGTTTAGCATTGTATTTGGCCTGGCTGCGGTCCAATTCAGCCAAAAGCAGATTCAACTGAGCCTGTCGGAACTCAATAGAGGAAATCTGACCCAGTTCATAACGTTCTTTGGACCTGTTGAAGTTATTCTGGTTGGTCTGAAGGTTTTTTTGCTGCACCTCAAGCACAAATAGTGCATTCTGATAATTCCCCCAGGAATTTTGTATATCCCGATCCACTTCAAGTGTGGTCTGCTTCCTGAGCAGATCCTGGTTCTCAAAGTTAATGCGCGCATTCTTACTGTTGGTAATGGTGCGTCCTCCATCGAAGAGGTTCCAGCTCAGGTTAATTCCTCCGCGCAGGGTCGTGGAGGTATTTTGAAGCAGGAATGCGAGGGGGTTGTTGTTGGTGAGTTCATTCCACCCATACGAGCCTGTAAGCCCGACAGTGGGAAGATACCCGCTACGCGCTGCTTTCATATCATACTCGGAAATCAGAATGTCCTTTTCAGCCAAAAGCATTCGGACATTTTTCTCCTTGGCCCGTGCACGAATCTCTTCCATTCTCAGGGAAGTGATAAACGTTACGGTAGTATCGGCCTGAAAGGTTTCGGTAAGATCCCTGTTCAGGATTAGGTTTAAATCGCGTTTGGTATTTCGGAGTAGCTGTCTGGCATTGAGCAGGTTTACACTGTCCGTATTGACATTAACCTCCGCATTGAGCACATCCAGACCTGTGTTCTGTCCGTATTCAAACTGGTAGCGCGCCCGCTCAAGCCGATTCCGGGATATATCCAGGGTCTCGCGCAGGCTGGCGTTATTTTCCTCCAGACGCGCTACTTCGTAATACACCGAAAAGAGCTGTAGCAGGGTCATTTCGATGGTCTGTCTCACCTCCAGTTGCGACTGGGCAGACAATTCCTGAAACGCCTTGTAATTGTAGTATCTGCCAAGGCCGTCGAAAAGGACATAATCCATGTTGATGGATGCGTTATATCTTCGGGTTTCCGCTCCTTCTGCCGTCCTGGTTTCCCCGTTTGCAAGTTGTCCTTCCGTATTCTGGCTCTCAATATTTCCTCCGGCCAGACCGGTTAAAGAAGGAAGGTAGCCCGAATTGAGGATGTTGGCATTATTCCTGTCGATTTCTCTCAGGTTTTCGGAAACCTGGATGCCCAGGTTGTTTTCCAGGGTGTAGGCGATAGCCTCTTCTTTGGAGAGGATGGGTTCTTCATTTTCGAGCGCAGCTTCCTGCCCAAACGCGGGCATCACGGAAAATGCACAGTACAAAAGGATTGCACAGCAATACTTCATCAGGGCTGTTCTTCTAATTGGGTTGATTTTTTATGCTTTCTCGGTGCAAGCGGAGCTGAATTCTTTTCAGTTCCATTGGCCTGGGTAAGTTTGCCTTCAAGGCTTTCCTGTGTCTTCATCTCCTTGATAACGCGTTCTACCTCTTCCCGATCTATTTCCTGACCGGACCACAACCACTTAAGTCGGGTTTTTGCATTATTCACTACAGAGAGCATTAGTGGAAGCATTATGAGTGTAAGGACCGTGGCGATCCCAATACCATAGGAGATTGAAATAGCCATAGGTTTGAGGAATTGGGCCTGTCTGCTTTTTTCGAGCAATAAGGGAGCCAATCCGGCAATTGTAGTCAGGGAGGTCAGGAAGATCGCCCGGAAACGGGAACGCCCGGCCTCAAAAAGGGCCTCGTCAAATTTCATCCCCTTCCTGAGAAAGGAATTAAACTTTCCGATCAGCACCAGGCCATCATTGACCATGATCCCGATTAGTGCTATAATTCCCAGGGCGGAAAGTACATTAATCGGAAAACCGTGAATCAGGTGGCCCCAACCGACCCCAATAATACTGAAGGGGATCATCAAAATCAAGATAATCGGCTGGCTGTACGTCCTGAATGTAAAGGCAATTACTGCAAAAATCAAAAACAGGATCACCGGGAACACCTTGTTCGCCGAACTCGAAAGTTTTTGGGCCTCCCTGTTCTGACCTTCGTAGGCCACGGAGAGTCCTGGGTATCTCGACAGAAGATCGGGCATAAAATTATTCTGGACATCCAGCAGGATTTCAGTCGCACTCTCATTCGGGTTTTCCAAATCAGCTTCTACCCGGATCTCCCGCTGACCGTCCAGGTGGCTGATAGACTCATCCCCTCTGGAAATGGAATACGAGGCAATTTCAGAAAATGGAACCCGCTGGCCCGTGGGAGTCAGAATACGCATCTCATCCAAATCGGCAATAGAAGAGCGATCCAGGCGGTCATACCGTACCCAGACCCGTATCTCATCCTGCCCGCGTTGAAAGCGCTGGGCCTGTGCTCCAAAAAAGCCGGAACGCACCTGCGCCATTACTGATTGAAGATTTAATCCCAGAGCATAGGCATTTTCCCGGAGTTCGATATCGATTTCCTTTATTCCTTCAGGATCCGTATCTGTGACGTCAGTGAGCTTCGGATTGTTTTCGAGATATGCCCGCAACTCTTCTTTTGCGGCCTCGAGTTGGAGGTTGTCATTACTCAGGAGGGCAATAGAAACCGGACTACCCCCGAAATTTCCTCCGGAACCAAAGGTGAGGCGTTCTACGCCATAGACCTCCCCAACCTCCTCACGTATCGCATTGGTGATGACCGGACTCGGAAAATCGCGCTCCTCACCGGGAAGGAGGTTCACGCGGAGGGAAGCCTTATTATTTCCGGGGCCCACTCGTTTTATGATGTTTTCAACAACAGACTTCCCTGAAGACTGTCGGCTGGTAAAATCCTCATTTACTTTCCAGGTTGCGGCTTCTACCCGGCTGATAATGTCGGCCGTGATTTCCGGGTTGGTCCCCTCGGGCATCAGCAGGTTGATCGAAACACGGTCACTGGCGATACTCGGGAAAATGGTTACGCGAATCACACCCGCCGCAATAGAGGCGAAGGTGATAAAAAGGAGTCCCAGGAATATGGAAAAGGTCAAAAAGCGGTGTTTGAGGGTAAACCGCAACGTGGGGCTGTACATCCGGTCGCGCAGGTACGACATGATCCTATCGCCAATGACGTTAAACCCTCTCAGGCGACCGAATAATTTGTCGAAAAAGCTTTTCTCCTTCTTTTTATCCTCCTTTGTTTCCCTCACCAGTGCCTTGGAATGGGCGATGTGGGCGGGAAGGATAATAAGGGCTTCTACAAGGGATACGACCAGGGTAAGGATTACCACGACCGACACTTCCCCAAAGAATTCCCCTATACGACTATCGAGAAAGAGGAAAGTTGAAAAGGCGAGCACCGTGGTGATAATGGCCGAAATAATCGGGGGGATAACCTCCATGGTGCCATCGATGGCCGCCTGGACCGGCGATTTCCCCATTTCATAGTGCTGGTAGATATTCTCCGAAATGACGATCCCGTCATCTACCAGAATCCCGATAACAATAATCATCCCAAAGAGGGAAAGGACATTGATGGTTACCCCGAGGGATCCCGCAAAAATAAACATCCCCAAAAATGCGATCGGCAAGCCGAAAGCCACCCAAAATGCCAGGCGGGTATTGAGGAAGAAAGAGAGAAAAAGCAGTACCAGTAAGATTCCCATGGCCCCGTTTTCCATCAATAACTGGGTTCGCTGTTTCAGGGTGATGGAACGGTCCGAGTCCACATCAAGGCGCACATTATTCCGGGTGGCGTTAAAGTCGGCGATATAGGCGTTAATTTTGTCGGCTGTGGGAATAAGGTCTTCGCTATTGGTATTGCTGACCTCGATATTGACCGCCAGGTTTCCATTGAAATAACTGGCATTGGGCGTTTCGGAGAAGCGATCCCGTATTTCAGCTACATCCCGCAGGCGGATGGTATTGCCCGAAATGTCAGACCGAACGACCAAATTGCTCAACTCGTCTCCGTAATAGGAACGGTTCTTGGCCCGGATCAGGTAATCTTCTTCTTCCGTTTTAATATTCCCCCCGGTCGCGAGGATATTGGCCTGCCCCACAGCCTGGGCAACCTCCTGGAAGGTCAACTCATAGGCCAGTATGTCTTTTTCCCGGACTGCAATTTCAATCTCCTCTTCCGGGTACCCGGTGATTTCTATTTGGGAAATCCCGTCCATCGCCCGTAAATCGTATTCGATCTGGCGTGCAATTTGCTTCAGCGTACCCAGGCTCACGCCTTCTCCACTAAGGGCAAAACTGATGGTCGGGCGGATGGCCTCTTGCTTTGCCACAACAAGGGGCTCCATACCCCCTGGGAAATTGGGGACCCGGTCGACGGCATTTTTTACTTCTGTCAGAATCACGTCGATATCCTCGTCCTGGTCGATTTCCACAGTAATACTTCCCCCGTTCTCGCGGGATGTGGAAGTCACGCGTTCTATACCCACAAGGCCTTTGAGGTTATCCTCGATCTTCAGCACAATTCCTTCTTCAATTTCCTGGGGGGCCGCCCCGGGGTAGTTGATATTGATATTGATGATCTGGGAATCGATGAGTGGGAAAAACGAAGAGGTCATACGGGAAGCACCCACAATTCCAAACACAAGAAAAGCGAGGATGATGACGTTAACCGCCACATCAAATCGTATAAAATAACTGATAATGTTCCGCATCTTCTTATGGATTCTCGATGTTCTGGCTGATTTCTTCCTTCGCTTCCGTATCCCTGTAGGGTCTCACCAGCATACCGGGATAGGCCCCGGGAACCGAACGGGATAGATAAACCGTTCCGTTTTCAAGTCCCTTGAGGATCACAGTTTCGTCAGTATAAAAGACAGCTTCTACAGGAGAAAGATCGAGAATACTATCGCGGAGCACGAAGAGTTCTCCATCCTCCGTGAGGAGTTTTCTGGGTACTTCAATGGCATTTTCCTCCTGCCGCCCCTGTATGGTAGCCTCCAGGTACATGCCCTCTTTAAGACTCTCGTCGGCTACATCTATAAACACGGAAACGGTCTGCGACTGCTGGTTCACTGCCGCATTAATCCTGGAGACCTTACCCTTGTAAGTCCGGGTCCCTTCGAGGTTTTTGAGGGCAACCTCCTTACCGAGCTGCAGAAAATCGCTATAACTCTTATTTACAGCTACCTCGAGTTCATAAACCCTCGGGCTGATATAAACCCCAAGCGCCTGCCCGGGCCGAACCAGGGTTCCTTCGGTTACCTGGGCCTCTGTCAGCACCCCTGAAAAAGGAGCGCGGATAATATATTTGGTAAGACGTTGTTCCAGGTTACGCACATTGTAATAGGTGGTCACTATATTCCGGCCGTTGATAAAATAACGCTCCTGCTCTGAAGTCATCTCCGGGAGGTCCGGGGTTCTGCTGGTGACGTCGAAGGAATCCAAATAAGACTGCCATTTGGGGTAAATGTCCGGGTAGTCCAGCCTGAGGTCCGGCATGGCCGCGGTTATAAGGTTATAGAGATTACTTTTGGCACTTTGAACACTCGCCTGGTACTCCGAGGCATCTATACGCAGCAAAACTTCTCCTTTGCGAAAAGGTTGGCCAGGCTTAAAAGGATGTGAACTCCCCTGAAACACCCCCTGTACTTCGGCAAAAAGGGCCACCCGCTCCTTTGCCACGAGATTCCCGTTCGCATTAACAGCTATGGGCACTGCGGCATTGCGCACCGTGTCCACAAATACAGTTTTTACCTGCCTTATGGGGGACGGACGTTTCTCCTTTTCCCGGGAGACCAGTAAATAGGAGACCCAGACGGCCAGGGCGAGTACCAAAACACCTAAAATATAGAGTATAATTTTCCGCATAAAGCCTAGTTTCAGCTGATTAAAGGATAAGACTGCAAAACTATCCATAAGTTTAGTCAGCCCTCGTTAAATATATCATAAAAGCCCTGCACGCCTCTTATTGACGGGTATTCCGGCGCCGCCTTACGGTAAGTATTCCGTTGACCCATTGAACGACTTATTCCAGGGTATCTGCCCGGGCGTGATTTGAGTAAGAAGTGTGTTTCGAAAGGATGCTAGCCACCTGCCTCCTCAACAGCTTCGGTGAGGGTCTCCCACTGTTGCATGAGTTCGTCCAGTTGGTCCTTCAGGCCCTGATACCGGTCGAAAAAACCATCCTCAGCAATGGTTTGATCGTAATTCAGGAGGAGTTGATGATCGATATCCGCAAGCTGCGTCTCGAGTTCCTGAACGCGTTTTTCCAGACCGCTGAGCCGGTTTTTCAGGGATTTTAGCTTTTTTTGGGCCTTGTAATCCCCGGCCTTTCCGGAGCGCGTTTCCGTTTTCCTATCCCCAGTAGAAGCCGTGGGTTCATCCTTCTTTTCTACCTGCCGGAAATCAGTGACATTGCGCTGATCCAGATAAAAGTCAATATCTCCCAGATAGGGCTTAATCTTTTGGTCCCTGAATTCATAGACCATATTGGTGAGTCCCTGTAAAAAATCGCGATCATGGGATACCAAAATAAGGGTCCCCTCAAAATGCTGCAGGGCTTCTTTTAAGACCTTTTTAGAGGGTATATCCAGGTGGTTGGTCGGTTCGTCCATCACCAGCACATTAAAGGGCTGCAGGAGCATCCTCGCCAGGGCCAGGCGGTTTCGCTCCCCCCCGGAGAGCACTTTCACCGACTTGTCCACTTCATCCCCCCTGAACAGGAAGGTCCCCAGGATATCGCGTATTTTGGGACGCGTGCGCTCCGTAGCAGCCTCCATCATGGTATCCAGTACCGTCAGGTTTCCATCGAGGTGGTCTGCCTGGTCCTGGGCAAAATACCCGTGCATAACGTTGTGCCCGAGTTTGCATTTTCCCTCGTGCTCCAGTTCGGAGACCAAAATACGCGCCAGGGTAGTCTTCCCCTGCCCATTTTGACCGACAAACGCAATTTTACTGCCGCGTTCAATAAGCAAATCCACATCCTTAAGCACCGATTTAGGGCCGTAATGCTTTGAAACCCCGTTCAGTTCCAGTACTACTTTGCCCGGCTGTACCGAAATGGGGAACCGCACCCGCATCACCTGGTTGTCCGCCTGGTCGACCTCAATGCGATCCATGCGGTCCAGTTTTTTAATCAGCGACTGCGCCATGGAAGCCTTTGTAGACTTGGCCCTGAATTTTTCAATCAGGCGTTCGGCCTGTTGTATTTCCCTCTGCTGGTTCTTCTGGGCGCTGAGCTGTTGCTGACGGATTTCTTCCCTCAGGGTCAGAAACTCGGAATACGGCTTGGCGTAGTCATAGATCCTGCCCAGGGAAATTTCAATCGTTCGGTTGGTAACCTGATCCAGGAACATCCGATCGTGGGAAACCATGAGAACGGCCCCGGAAAACTGCCTTAAAAATTCCTCCAGCCACAGGATGGAATCGATATCCAGGTGGTTTGTCGGTTCATCGAGCAGGAGCAGGTCGTTCTTCTGCAACAACAATTTGGCCAGTTCAATACGCATGCGCCAACCCCCGGAAAAAGTATCTGTCAGTTTTGTAAAGTCCTCCCGCCGAAAACCCAGACCCAGCAATACCTTTTCGGTTTCCCCCTCGTACTGATAGCCCCCTATGAGTTCATATCGGTGCGTTGCATCGCTCAGGGAAACCATCAACTGGTGGTAACTCTCACTCTCATAATCCTCCCGAGTGGCCAGTTCCGTATTGATGCGTTCCAGTTCCTTTTCGAGGTCCCGGATTTCTGAGAATGCCTGATAGGCTTCTTCCACCACCGTAACCCCCTTTCGGAATTCCAGGTCCTGTTTCAGGTAGCCAATGGACATCCCCTTATCTTTGGAGACGGTCCCGGACTCCGGGAGCATCTCCCCGCCCAGAAGTTTGAGAAGTGTCGATTTTCCGGCCCCGTTTTTCCCAATCAAACCCACCCGGTCCCCTGGATTTAATCGAAATGAGATCCCTTCAAAGAGGATTTCCCCTCCGAACGACACCGTTAAATTATGGACGTTTAACATCGAACTTTTTCCTTTGTAGCACCCGGGTCTTAGGGTTAGCAGTTTGCAAAAGTCTTAAAAATTACCGGAAAACCCTCAGGCCTGTTTTTCCGAACGTTGAAACCGGTGTGAAAAACGACTGCAATCCAATCCTTCCGGTAAGGGTTCCCCCCTGAGGATAAACCCTGCCAGGCAAGAGGCAGCATAAGGGGCTATAAGTACTCCACGGGAGCCCATACCATTGATCACAAAGAGGGAGGAATACTCCGGGTGTACCCCGACCAGCGGACGCCTGTCCGGCACAGTAGGGCGAATTCCCGCCCGTTGCCCGGTCACTTTAAAATCGCATTGGATAAATTTACGCAGGCCTTTCAGAAGTCTCTCCCGGGCCTGGGTTGTAGGCTCCGGACCTTCATAGTTGCGGTCGTAAGTAGCTCCGGCGAGGTAGCGGTCGCCACCTGTGGGTATGATAAAGACCCCTGCCTTAACCACACGGGACTCTTTGAGGTCTGGCGCATAAATCTCCAGCAACTCACCCTTGTTTCCGTCCAGCGGAAGGTAGTTGAAGTACGGGTTTGAGCGCAAGCCAAAGCCTTCGCTAAAAATCACTCCGTCAGCGGCAAGCCCCCCGTAATGCACCCCCTTTTCGGCTATTTGAAGCTCTGAAAAATTAAAGGCTTCCAATTGCAGGCTTCCAAGACCCCTGAGGTGCTCGCGATAGGCCTTCAGCAGGTGTGCCGTATGGATCCGACCCGTATGCAACACTTCTCCATACCCGTAGGGGGCGTGAATGGCAGGATTGGTGTTGGACAGAAGTGAAGTGGAGAGGTGTTCCGAAAGTCCCGGCTGATCGGTAGCTTCGAACCATTTGTTCTGTTCTCCCTCAGAGGCAAAAAGGCGAAGAATCGGTATTTTCTCATCAAAATGCACCCCGAGTTTCTTTTCGAGGGCGTTGTAAAACGGGAGTGCCATATCCATAAGGCGTTTCCCCTCCCATGTGAGGTTAAAGCGCTTGAGCACCACCGGATTATAGAGCCCCCCCGCCACCATGGATGCCTTTTGAGAGTCATCGTCGAATACAGTGACTTGTTGCCCTTCCCTTAGAAGTGTTTCAGCTATTGCCAGGCCCGATAACCCCGAACCGACTATGAGGTAGTGTCCCATGGACCAAAGGTACAGAAGATTTGATCAGCGCAGTAGTCCAAAAAAAACAACCCCGGAACACAAAGTCCCGGGGTTGTAACTGGTTTGAATTGGAAAAGCGTTTAATACGCCCACATATCTTGTTCGCGATCCCGGATGGTCTCCTTGATGCGTTTTGATTCCAATAACTGGAACAAGGCATTGTCGGCGATGTAGTCCCGGATCTCCCGATCTCCGTGCACATTGTCCTCTTTATAGATCACCGCATTAAAGCGACGTGCATTCAACAACATGTCAAAAGAGATGGGCATGGCCGAATTGCGCGCGTTGAAAACCTTGGCATCGTGAAGGATTTGACGCGCACTCGGGTACCAGACCCAGAATAGCTCAACAAGGGCATCTTCCGGAGCCATAGACTCATCTTCGATAAAGTTAACATCCGGGGCTACCGGAGCAATTCCAAGCAATCGGTATTTGAGTTCCCCCATCCGCTTGTCGAAGTACCAAATTCCTTTGATGCGGTACTCCACAATATCTGCGGCATCCAGAGCCCTCCGGTTTACATATTCAGGAGAGAGTTCCTCTCCCGCATTGATTTGCTCGTAACCCAGATCTGTGGTATCCACTTTTTGCAGGGTAGCTGTCAGATCGCTGTACTTCCTTTTTTCAGTAAAATAGGAATCGACATAGACATCTTCGAGTTTCCCGTTTTTGATATTCTTCATCAGAACATCGTAAAGGGACCTCCTGTCTGAGCCGATATCCACTGTATCTATAGGATAGTACATCGGGAAGTTTACCCGCTCGTCGAGGTCGATAATTTCCCAGACGGTTTTGGACCAGAGTATATCCCTGTCATCCACATAACCGTAATCCAGGGGCGCATCGTTGTCAATATCCTTTTGCGCCTGAGTACGAATCCCGATCTCATCGGGTTTCTTGGCGTTCAGAATATTGGCCTGAGACATTCCGGTTACCGGAAGTAAGGCTGCTGCGCCGATTATAAAAATGTTTTTCCAATTCATTATTTCAGTTTCTTTAAAACCGGTGCAGTTTCCTGCTGGAGTCCTGCACCGGATCTATTGATAAACACAATCTTACTGGGTGATCTCCACAACAACCGGAGCCACTTTCTTCAACTTATAACTTCTGTTATTTGTAATCTCTGCCTGGACATCAAAAATTTGAACGGCATCACCCCGCTTGGCACGTTTGAGTACACCCTTAGCTCTTGAATCCAGTTTGTTTCCTTTTACATCTACCGTAGGTTGTCCGGGTACTTTGAATTTGAATCCCTTTACCTTGAGGTTCAGGTCGAAATCAAAGTCTTCCAATACAGCACTGACAGTGGAAATCTCCAGGTTGCGTCTGGGCATACGGACACTTCCCGTTTCTCCCCGGATCGCGCCGGTAGGTCTTGGAATATCCTTGATACGGAACTCAGACTTGGTCGAGATTCGCTGTCCGTCAGGCAGGGTACCGGAGGCAGTAATGGTAACCGCTCGGCCAGTGCCGGGGTTCATTACATAGTTGCTTCCTTTACGCTTGGTCAGACCTGAGGCAGATGCACTCACCTTGTTGTCGGGAATTCCAGGGATAGAGATGGTCATCGGGTTGGATACTCCCCGGTAAACCACATTCATCTTATCCGCAGAAATCACAGCCGCATTTGGCTTGGAGATGGTGGAGAAAGAGTTCTTTACAGGAACTTCTTTTTCGTTGCCATCCTGCATATAGTAAAGGTTTCCTGTGATCTCATGATCGCCGGGATTACCAGCTCCGATCAACATTTTAACCCCGCCATTCTGCAGTTCAAAATCCTTGCCTTCTGTGAGCTTACGACCGTCCAGGCTCAGTTCTGCGCGAACTGGCTTAGCCGATTTATCTGTCTTTCCAAGAACGATACTACCGTTGAATTTATCCCCCGAGTAAAAAGCTGATTTCTCAGTTTCCAAAAGCGTGGAGAAATTCGCAAGGGAAATCTGCTCAGTAAGCTCACCTTGAAGCATGGCCTTGAGGGCATCTTCTTCAGTAGCTTTGATATCCGATTGCAAAACACTCAGTTTGGTGAGGGAAGCGATCAGTGGGAAGCCTTCAACATGGTAGTTCAGCCAGTCCACTTTAACTCCGTCCCGACGCGTTACTTTACCGTCCGCATCTCCGGTTTGGAATCGCTGTTCCATCGCACTGGTCACCTCGGGATACTTATCTCCAAGGATAGCAGCTACACTGGTGCGATAGTCTTTAATTCGCCTCATAAATTCAACCCCTTCAGCAGACAATTTGTCTCCCTGGAAGAATTTCTGATCGAGGTAATCCGACTTGTCCATCACCTCGTAATCCGTAGGATCTTCAACCCCTTCTACAAGAGATTTCTTAAGGTTTGCGATGTAATTGTCGTACTCTTCTGAGAGTACCTTGATCTTCTGCGCATCTTCATAGAGGGCGGCGTATTTTGTCTCATCCTCCGATGCTTTGGTTTCCAGACCCTCCAGGAACGCTGTATTGTTCTCTGAGGTTTTGGTATTGGAAGCTTCCACCCGCTCGTTCAATAGACCGAAGGCGGCAAGAACTTCCTTGCTCATATTCAGCGCCAGCATAGCGATGAAGATCAAATACATTAGATTGATCATCTTCTGACGCGGTGACGATTTTCCTGATGCCATTGTTTCTAATTAGTTGTTAGTAGTTAATTTGATTTGGGAATTGCTAAACAAACAACTGAATTAGTTCCTGTTCATCGCGGTCAGCATACCTCCGTACACTCCGTTCAAAGAGGACAGGTTAGTGGCCAGGGATTCCATTTGATCCTTGAGGGCACCCGCGTTCTGAACCACTTCCTCATTGATGGAAGCCTGACGACTGGCACTTTCAAGTTGTACTTTATAAAGACTGTTCAAAGACTCCATTTGAGTTGCAGCTTCAGCCAGCTCATCAGAATACTTCTGAGTAGACTCAATGGCATTGGCAGTAGGAGCGATTCCTTTAGCAGCTCCTTCAAAATTGCGAATGCTCTCTCCCAGGCTGCTCATCAGCTCAGAATCGATATTGGCTTCCTTAAGGAGTTCGTCGAGTTTTCTCGAAAGCAGGCCTTCAGCTTCCTCAGCTTCAGCAGCTTCATTCAAACGCCCCTGAGACATGCCTCCGGCAAGTTCCGGATATACCAGGGACCAATCGTATTCATCGTCCACGGGCTCGAATGCGCTGATCGCGAAAATCAGTGCTTCTGTGATCAGACCTATAGCCAGGAGGATACCACCGTTAAGCGGTCCGAATTCCCAGTGCAGGATCTTAAACAGCGCCCCGATAATAACTACCGAAGCCCCAAGGCCGTAGGCCATGTTAAAGAGTTTTTTTGTTGATTTAGACTGTGCCATAATTAAGAATTTAAAATAGTTAAGTTTAAAGGTAAAAATTGCAGGTTTAGTTATTCTTTATATTGTATAACGTACGTGTTATTCTATGTTATTGGGTAGAATCTTCTTCTCCCATGTAATCCTGAACCGTACGGAAACCGATGTAGCTTCGGGCAGAATCTCTGTACTCGTAGTCCCTCGTACTCACCTGAAGGAAATACGCAACATCTTTCCAGGATCCACCCCGGATAATTTTCCGGCTATTGTCCTGTGAATCTGCATTCGGGTTCATCGTGGAAGCGTAATTGTACGACCCCTGATAGAAGCTGGAATTGGTCCACTCAGAAACATTTCCGGCCATATTGTAGAGGTTGAATTCATTGGGCTCGTAGGATTTGGCTTCTACAGTATAGAGCGCCGCATCGGCCGCATAATCCCCACGTTGGGGTTTAAAGTTGGCCATAAAGCATCCTGTATCACTGATGACATAAGGACCACCCCATGGATAGGTTCCCCCTTCAATTCCACCGCGGGCTGCATACTCCCATTCCGCTTCGGTCGGAAGCCTGAACTGGTTGACAAATTGCCGTCCGCGATCGCGCTGGTCGTCATTCTTGAACTTGGTTCTCCAGTGGCAAAACGCCTTGGCCTGTGTCCATGACACCCCAACTACCGGGTAGTCACTATACGCATCGTGCC
>NZ_JBAVZJ010000028.1:0-4207 GCF_049588695.1 Robiginitalea sp. | reverse complement strand
TCTCCCTGGTCTTCCGGAACAAAAACAAAAACAACTCCAAAGGTGGTTGTCATAAAAAAAGGGGCCTTAAAGCCCCTTTTCTCCTGAATTAAACCAACTAAAACGAACTAAAGTACTGCTACAGTTGCGGTGTAGATCACGTCGCCGTCGTTGAGAACGACACTGTAGGTACCTTCGTAGGCACTTTCAAAATTAAAGGCCATTTCAACTACCGGGGTCTGGTTGAACTTTTTGATGTACAACAGGCGATTGTCCTGGTCATACACCTTTAAAGTAACTTTTTCACCTTCCAGATTTAAATGGTTTACAAATACTCTTTCTCCCTCGACCATTATAGCCGGAGTATTTGTTTTGATTTCCTTTTCACCCGGTTTAACAATAGTAGCCGGTGTGGCAGCACTAAGGCTTGCTGATGCTGCGAGTACGAGTAATGCTGAACTTACTTTTTTCCAATTGTTTTTCATGACATTCGTTTTTTGATTAGAACTTAATTTTAATGAACACTCCAAAAGTAACTCAGGGTTATGGCTAAAACCACCACAACATTACCCTCTTTATGTCTGATATTAACGTATATTAAGGTTAATTTTTCCATGGATGTTAATATTCCATATATTCAGGGTAATTTCGTATAATCTATCTGGAGTGGTCTTGCGTAAATTTGAATAAAAAATGCAGGGATATGGAAACTATAACTAAGAATAAACCAGCCTTTGAGGCTATAGCCCCGGATTTCGGTCAGTCTTTTACATATCAAAAATTCAGCGCTGCAAAACCCAACAAGAATAATGTATGGCATTACCATCCGGAACTGGAACTGGTATATGTCAATGGAGGAAGTGGCCGCAGGCAAATTGGTAGTCACGTTTCCTATTACACCCAGGGTGACCTGATTCTTATCGGCTCCAACTTGCCCCATTGCGGTTTTACCGATGCCAGTACCGGTAATTCCAGTGAATCTGTGGTGCAGATGAAGGCAGATTTTCTGGGATCCGATTTTTTTGACATTCCCGAAATGTCCAAAATTCGAAACCTGTTTGAAAAGGCCAAGGGAGGCCTCGCCTTTGGAGGTACTTCAAAGAAAAAAATCGGGGAGAAAATTGAAATCCTGGAGTATAAGACCGATTTTCAAAGACTCCTGGCTATTCTCAACGTCCTCAATGAACTCGCCAGTTCCAAAGACTTTGAAATTCTCAATGCCGATCATTTGTCCATGGAACTCCAATCCAAAGAAAATGATCGCATCAATACGATTTTCAACTACGTCAAAGAAAACTACCGACAACCTATTTCCCTGGAGGAAATGGCAGATTTGGTATTTATGACAGTCCCTTCCTTTTGCCGGTATTTTAAAAAGGTTACTCAGAAGACTTTTGTTCAGTTCGTCAATGAATACCGGCTGGTCCACGCCTCCAATCTGCTCTCGGAGAACAAATTGAGCATTACCCAAATTTGTTTTGAAAGCGGGTTCAACAATTTTTCACATTTTAATAAGTCCTTTAAGGCCTTCACAGGTATGAGTCCCTCTCAATATCGCAATGAGCTCCAATCCGTGGTCCGCTGATGGAGGATCTCAAACAAACCGGCCGTATTGTCCTGCGCGATGCCCAATTGCATTACGAACCACATTTTTTGGGTCGGGATGCAGCGGATATGCTCTTTAAGCATTTGCTGAAACATGTATCCTGGAAGGAAGACACCATCCGTATCTTCGGAAAAACCTATCTGCAACCACGTCTGACCGCCCTTTTTGGCGAGCAGGGTAAATCCTACACGTATTCAGGAATCCAAATGCACCCCACGGCCTTCACACCTGAATTACTGGATCTGAAAAAAAAGATTGAAGATCTGAGTGGTGAACGCTTTACAACCTGTCTTCTAAATCTCTACAGGGATGGGCAAGACAGCAATGGCTGGCATGCAGATAATGAGAAGGAATTGGGGAATCAGCCGTTTATCGCCTCGGTTTCCCTGGGTGCCACCCGGGCATTTCACCTAAAACACAGGGAAGACAAATCCCTGAGGTTCCGCATGCAGTTGGAGCATGGGAGCTTACTGCTGATGGGAGGTGCTATGCAGGAATCCTGGTTGCATCAAATTCCTAAAACCCGAAAACCCCTGGGACAACGCATAAACCTCACGTTTCGCAAAATCAATTGAAAATGCACCTGTGTTTCACCTTAGGGGAATCCTTCGTATTTTTGAAATGTGGAAAAACAAGACCTAACACCGCAGGAGATCGATCGCATCATTGAAATGGCCTGGGAGGACCGAACACCTTTTGAAGCCATAACGTTTCAATTTGGACTTAGTGAAGACCATGTAATTTCCCTTATGCGCAACGAGCTTAAACCCGGAAGTTTTAAAAGGTGGCGCAAGCGCGTTCAGGGACGAAGCACAAAGCATCTGAAACTGCGCAACGCGAATGTGAATCGTTTTAAGTGTTCCCGTCAACGCGGCATAACCGGAAACGCCATTTCAAAAAGGAAATAAGTTGGATCTTCAGCCGTAAATGGCGTTGAGCACGGCGGCTAACCGAAGCCCCCCTACGAGTAATTGTTCCTCAACCGTATCCCACCATACGTAACGGTAGCGGTAACTCAGTTTTTCTCCGGATTCAGCCGAGGCGTAGACGCGGTTGGTAACCTCCTGAACTTCCTCCACCCAATCGTATACCGTACCAGCCATAACCCGTTTGATTTTTTCCCGGTCCCAACGCGGCAAACTCTCCGCCAACTCTGTATAACTCATCCCGTAATCGTCGATTAAATTAGCATCCCACACCCGGTGTAAATTACTCCCACGTCCAAACCACTGCAGCTGGATATCATTACCACCCTTATCCTCCAATTTTCCAACATGCATGGGTTGATGCAGGTCTCCAACCAGGTGAACTAGCATTTTAAGGTAAAACTCCGCATCCTCCTCCGATGTTCCCGGATCCTTAAGAATGGTCATACATTTTTCAATTCCCATCACCACGTCTCCTTCGGCCGCGGGCTCCGAATCCAGGTACCGAGCGTCAGCGGGAAAATTAACGTAATGCCAGGGACTAAAACGCCCATAATTCCTGTCCGATTTAATGGCATCTGCATAGTTGGATACCTCAGCCAGGGTTTCCCCCTGTAATATCTTTTCAATGGTTTTACGGGCTTTCCGATTCAAATGCTTTTGAGCCACAGCCCCAATGACGCGGTGTCCCGTTTTCGACCATTCCGGCAAAGGATTTGAGATCCCTTGTATCGGAAATAAGAAAATACTTATTAGACCCAGTATCAGTTTTTGTCTCATGGCAATCAAAAAAATCAATAGGTTTTAAGATCGGGGTTACCCCTTACTTCAACTCGTTATATTGAAATGTACAAAAAACCCTATTTCCCGACCTTGTGAATCTCATTTCTTATCTAAATATTTCGTTAAAGTATTTACAAAAGAACAGCTGTTAGTTAAGGAAAAATTACTTTTAAGGTCCTTAAAAAGACTGAATGCATTTATTCTGGCGGTGGGCTTTTTGCTTTTTTTGCTCTGTTTATGCTTACTCACAAACCGGTCCCTACAAATCTTTTACGGTTAAATATACTACCGAAAAAATCGAATTGGACGGTGCCCTGGATGATTATGCCTGGGAAATTGCAGAGTCCGCCGATGAATTTTGGGAATACTTCCCGGTGGACAGTATTCAGGCGCGAAAACAAAGCGAAATCAAAATGCTGTATGATGATACCAACCTGTATATTGGGATCCGGGTTTATACAGCAGGCAGGAATTATGCTATAGAGTCCCTCCGGCGTGACTTCAGGGCGGGAAACTCGGATAACATCACCCTGTTGTTCGACACTTTTAACGACGCCAACAATGCTTTTTTGTTCGGGATAAACCCCTATGGGGTGCGGCGGGAAGGTCTCGTTTCCGGGGGAGGTCTGGACCTTCGTGGCTTTACAATTTCCTGGGACGTCAAATGGAAAGGTGAATCCAAAATCTACGACGACTATTACACCTCCGAAATGGTGATTCCCCTGACTTCCTTTAAATTTCGGGAAGGTGAAACCAAATGGCGATTTAACAGTTATCGTTTCGACACCCAATCCAATGAACAAAGTACCTGGGTCCGTATCCCGCAAAACCAGAATATTTACGGGTTGACCTTTATGGGGGATATGGTTTTTGAAAAGCCATTGGGTAGGTCCCGCACCCCAATGGCCATTAT
>NZ_JBAVZJ010000027.1:0-2073 GCF_049588695.1 Robiginitalea sp. | reverse complement strand
CCACAGTTGGAAGCTGTAGACCAGGTGCTTTTCGAAAAATTACGTTCCATATATACCGACTTCGGTCTAAATGACGCCCTGGAGGTAAAAGAAATCGAAAAGACCACGAACCACGACGTCAAAGCAGTTGAATATTTTATTAAAAGAAGATTTGACGCTTTGGGATTGGCACCTTACAAAGAGTTTATACATTTCGGACTGACCTCACAGGATATCAATAATACAGCCATTCCCTTATCCCTAAAGGAAGCCATAGATGCTGTTTACACGCCCTTGTTAAAGGCACTACGAGATCAACTGCAGGACTTTGAAGAGGAATGGAAGGACGTGCCCATGTTGGCACGAACCCATGGACAACCTGCCTCTCCAACGCGCCTTGGGAAGGAAATCGGGGTTTTCACCCAAAGGCTGTCGGAACAGTACCGATTGTTGGAGACTGTCCCCTTTGCCGCTAAGTTCGGGGGGGCAACCGGGAATTTTAACGCACATGCCGTGGGGTACCCCAACCTCTCCTGGCAGGAGTTCGGGAAACGCTTTGTAAGCGAAAAATTGGGTCTCCATTACTCCTTTCCCACCACCCAAATAGAGCATTACGACCATTTGGCAGCCCTTTGTGACGGGCTCAAACGCATCAATACCATCCTGATTGACCTGGACAGAGATATGTGGACGTACATCTCAATGGACTACTTTAAGCAAAAGATCAAAAAAGGGGAAGTCGGTTCCTCGGCCATGCCGCACAAAGTAAACCCCATCGATTTTGAAAACTCGGAAGGCAACCTGGGTATTGCCAATGCTTTTTTTGAACACCTGGCCGCCAAACTACCTGTATCCCGCCTCCAGCGTGACCTTACCGACAGTACCGTCCTCAGGAACCTCGGGGTGCCCCTGGCCCATACCCTGATCGCCTTCCAGGCGACAATGAAGGGATTGGAAAAACTGCTGCTCAACGAAACAAAAATTCGGCAGGATCTCGAGGATAATTGGGCCGTGGTAGCCGAAGCCATCCAAACCATCCTCAGGCGGGAAGGCTATCCGAACCCCTATGAAGCCCTTAAAGGACTCACCCGGACCAATGATGGTATAACCCGGGAATCTATTGCGACTTTTATCGACACCCTTGACGTGTCGGAGGCGTTAAAAAGTGAACTGGGAGCCATCCGGCCCGAAACGTATACGGGAATCCAGAACTAACCCTAATCCACGTTCCGGAGTTTTATAACCCTGCCTCTGGTATTCACAAAGGGAGATTATCCCTCCTTATGGATTTCCACCCTGTGCGGATACGGTATTTCGATACCGGCTTCATCCAGGGCGAGCTTACAACCTTCCTGGGTAGCAAAGTAGACCTCCCAGTAATCCTCGGGCTTGCAAAAAGGGCGTACCGCGAAATTCACTGAACTATCGGCTAGTTCCAACACATTGACAGAAGGAGCGGGATCATCGAGTACTTTAGGATTGGAGGTCAAAACATCCAGAAGAACTTCCTTGGATTTCTTAATGTTCGAATCGTAGGATACCCCAACAACGACATCTACCCGCATCTTCCCTTCTATGGTATAATTGATGATATTTCCATTGGCAATGGGGCCATTGGGAACAATGGCCAGTTTATTCTGGGGGGTGACCATTTTGGTCGTAAAAATATCGATGTCTTTGACCACACCGAGTACGTCCTGGGTTTCTACCAGGTCTCCAATACGATAGGGTTTGAAGATAGCGATGAGTACCCCCCCGGCAAAGTTAGAGAGCGAACCTTGCAAAGCCAGGCCTACAGCCAGGCCCGCCGCGGCAAAAATCGCGGCAAACATGGTTACATCCACCCCGAGTCGTGACACCACTACAATGATGAGTACGATTTTCAACAGCCATGAAATGAGGTTCATCAAAAAACGCTGCAGGGATTCATCGTACTTGCTTTTCTGCATTACTTTCCTCAGGCCACGGACTATCTTTTTGACCAACCAGGATCCCACAATGTAGATCAGTATGGCCCAAAGCACATTCGGACCGTTCTCCACGAGATAGTCCATTCCTTTTTGTATCCAACCTTCGGCCTCTATTAGGGCACCG
>NZ_JBAVZJ010000026.1:0-3846 GCF_049588695.1 Robiginitalea sp. | reverse complement strand
CAGACCTTCTCCGAGCACAGGAAACTCCTTGGTGGACTTTCGCTCTTTGGTCATATAATACAATCCGAGTACCATATCCTGTGACGGTACGGTGATCGGAGAACCATTCGCAGGATTCAAAATGTTATGGGATGCCAGCATCAAAAGCTGCGCTTCCAGGATGGCCTCAGGCCCCAATGGCAGGTGAACCGCCATCTGATCTCCGTCGAAATCCGCATTAAATGCAGTACAGACTAAAGGGTGCAGGCGGATAGCCTTTCCTTCGATCAACCTCGGCTGGAAAGCCTGGATCCCCAAACGGTGAAGCGTGGGAGCCCGGTTCAGCAACACGGGGTGCCCTTTGAGCACATTCTCAAGAATATCCCAGACTACGGGTTCCTTTTTATCGATTATTTTCTTGGCAGACTTCACGGTTTTGACAATACCCCGCTCAATAAGCTTTCGAATAATAAAGGGTTTGTACAATTCTGCCGCCATATCCTTGGGAAGTCCACATTCGTAGAGCTTCATTTCAGGTCCCACGACAATTACCGAACGTGCAGAGTAATCTACCCGCTTACCGAGAAGGTTCTGACGAAAACGTCCCTGCTTTCCTTTGAGGGAATCCGATAGGGACTTCAATGGCCGGTTGGATTCCGTTTTAACCGCAGAAGATTTCCGGGTGTTGTCAAACAGGGAGTCCACGGCTTCCTGGAGCATTCGCTTTTCATTCCGCAGAATGACCTCAGGGGCTTTGATCTCCATCAGGCGTTTCAGTCGGTTATTCCGAATAATCACCCTCCGGTATAAGTCATTGAGATCCGAGGTCGCGAATCGGCCACCATCCAGGGGTACGAGGGGACGCAATTCCGGTGGGATGACAGGTATTACCTTCATTATCATCCACTCTGGCCGGTTTTCGCGGTTGTCCTGTGATTCCCTGAGAGCCTCTACGACCTGCAGCCTTTTAAGAGCTTCCGTCTTACGTTGCTTGGAAGTTTCTGTATGGGCTTTGTGACGCAACTCAAAAGAGAGTTCCTTCAGGTCGATACGCGCGAGAAGGTCAATGAGACATTCTGCACCCATCTTGGCGATAAACTTATTCGGATCGTTATCATCCAGATACTGATTCTCCGGTGGAATCGTTTCCAGAATGTTCAGATATTCCTCCTCAGTGAGGAAATCCATTTTTTGAAGCTCGTCCCCGTCAGGTCCTTTTGCAATCCCCGGTTGAATGACCACATATCTTTCGTAATAGATGATCATGTCGAGTTTCTTGGAGGGGAGTCCCAACAAGTACCCAATTTTATTCGGCAGGGAACGGAAGTACCATATATGCGCGACCGGGACTACCAAATTTATATGACCCACGCGGTCACGCCGTACTTTTTTCTCAGTGACCTCAACCCCACAGCGGTCGCAGACGATACCGCGATATCGTATACGCTTATACTTTCCACACGCGCATTCATAGTCCTTTACGGGTCCGAAAATACGTTCGCAGAACAAACCATCCCGCTCTGGCTTATGAGTCCGGTAATTTATAGTTTCCGGTTTCAGGACTTCACCTCTGGACTCTGCCAAAATAGCCTCCGGGGAAGCCAGACCGATAGAAATCTTGTTAAACCGCTTTACTGTTGTATTATCCTTTAGTCGAGCCATTATCGTATGCTGCTAAAATTAATTGTGTTAAAAAACTGACTTACTCCTCCAGACGGATGTCGAGACCCAATCCCTTGAGTTCGTGCATCAGTACATTGAAGGATTCGGGCAATCCGGGTTCTGGCATGCTTTCGCCCTTCACGATAGACTCGTAAGTCTTCGCCCGGCCGATTACATCGTCAGATTTCACGGTGAGGATCTCTCTCAGAGTAGACGAAGCGCCATAGGCTTCCAGGGCCCAGACCTCCATTTCTCCGAAACGCTGTCCACCAAACTGGGCTTTACCACCAAGGGGTTGCTGGGTGATCAGAGAGTACGGCCCGATAGATCTCGCATGCATTTTATCGTCGACCATGTGGCCGAGTTTCAGCATGTAAATAATTCCAACGGTCGCCTGCTGGTGGAAACGTTCCCCGCTTCCTCCGTCATAGAGGTAGGTATGCCCGAATCGGGGAATCCCCGCATCATCGGTATACTTGTTGATCTGATCCAGAGTAGCTCCGTCAAAAATAGGCGTGGCAAACTTTCTGTCTATCTTCTGACCAGCCCACCCAAGAACTGTTTCGTAGATCTGACCGATGTTCATCCGCGAAGGTACCCCCAACGGATTGAGAACGATATCCACAGGTGTTCCGTCTTCGAGGAAAGGCATGTCTTCCTGACGCACAATTCGCGCCACAATACCCTTGTTTCCGTGACGCCCTGCCATCTTATCACCAACTTTGAGCTTGCGCTTCTTGGCGATATAGACTTTGGCCAGTTTCATAATACCTGCTGGAAGTTCATCCCCGACAGAAATGGTGAATTTATCCCTTCTCAGATTCCCCTGAAGGTCATTCAGTTTGATCTTATAGTTGTGGAGTAAATCAGCGACTAGTGCATTGGTACCCTTATCAGTAGTCCAGCTTCCGCCTACCAGGTGAGCGAAATCATCCACAGAGTTCATCATCTTCAGGGTGTACTTCTTGCCTTTTGGCAGGACTTCCTCACCCAGGTCGTTCAGAACCCCCTGTGAGGTTTTCCCGCCAACCAGTTGGAAGAGTTTTTCAACCAGAACATCCTTCAGTTGCTGGAACTTCACCTCGTATTCCATCTCCAGCTTGGAAATGGCCTCCTTATCTTCATTTCGCTTGCGCTTATCTTTGATAGAGCGCGAGAAGAGTTTTTTGTCGATAACCACCCCATTCAGGGATGGTGGTGCTTTGAGTGAAGCATCCTTCACATCACCCGCCTTATCTCCAAAAATCGCTCGGAGGAGTTTTTCTTCCGGGGTCGGATCGGACTCTCCTTTTGGGGTTATTTTTCCAATTAGGATATCCCCGGGTTTTACTTCAGCCCCGATGCGGATCATACCATATTCGTCCAAATCCTTGGTGGCTTCCTCAGAGACATTAGGGATATCGTTGGTGAGCTCCTCAGCTCCCAATTTTGTATCCCGAACCTCCAGGGCGTATTCATCGATGTGAATGGAGGTGAAAATATCTTCCCGAACCACTTTTTCAGAAATCACAATCGCATCCTCAAAGTTGTATCCCTTCCACGGCATAAATGCCACCTGAAGGTTACGACCCAGGGCGAGTTCCCCTTTTTCAGTGGCGTACCCTTCACAAAGCACCTGTCCCCGCTTCACCTTATCGCCTTTGCGAACGATTGGCTTGAGGTTTATACTCGTCCCCTGATTCGTCTTCCTGAACTTAATCAGTTCATACGTTTTGGAATCGGGCTCAAAACTCACCAGTCGCTCCTGTTCAGAACGCTTATATTTTATGGTGATCTTTTTAGAGTCCACATAGTCCACTACCCCATCGCCCTCGGCATTAATCAATACCCGGGAATCTGTAGCGACCTGGCGCTCCAGTCCTGTCCCCACAATGGGAGACTGAGGTTTGAGCAAAGGAACAGCTTGCCGCATCATGTTGGATCCCATCAGGGCCCGGTTCGCATCATCGTGTTCCAGGAATGGAATCAAAGATGCCGAGATCGACGCGATCTGATTTGGAGCCACATCGGTATAATTGACTTCCTTCGGATCAACAACAGGGAAATCCCCTTCCATCCGGGCAATGACCTTTTCAGAGTCAATGGCTCCATTGTTCTTGAGCGGTATGTTCGCCTGGGCGATTTTCATACCTTCCTCCTCCTCAGCACTGAGGAATTTGTAATTGGCGATGTCCACCTTCCCGTCATCTACCTTTCGATAAGGTG
>NZ_JBAVZJ010000025.1:0-3779 GCF_049588695.1 Robiginitalea sp. | reverse complement strand
GCCCAAACTAAAATGGGCTAAAGGTCAAAAGCTTTTTTAACGACATCAACGGCATCCAGTTTTTCCCAGGTAAAAAGTTCTATCTTCTTTTCGACACGCCCGTTATAGGGGGATTCAAATACCTTTTCGACCCATCTTGGTTCCCGGCCCATATGCCCGTAGGCCGCTGTTTCCAGATAAATCGGATTTCTAAGTTTCAGACGAGCCTCTATGGCCGCCGGTCTCATATCAAAGAGTTCAATGACTTTTTCTCCGATCGCACCGTCGGTCATAGGTACCTTAGAGGTTCCATAGGTATTCACATTGACAGAGGTAGGCTCTGCCAGGCCAATAGCGTAACTGACCTGCACGAGAATTTCATCCGCTACACCTGCAGCGACCAGGTTTTTGGCCACGTGACGTGCAGCATAGGCGGCGCTTCGGTCTACCTTACTCGGATCTTTCCCGCTAAAGGCACCTCCCCCGTGGGCTCCTTTCCCCCCATAGGTATCTACAATGATCTTACGCCCGGTAAGACCAGTATCACCGTGGGGGCCCCCAATGACAAACTTGCCGGTGGGGTTGATATGGTAATTTATTTTTGGTCCGAACAATCCCTGAATACGGCTGGGAAGCCCTGCCACGACCCTGGGGATCAGAATTTTTTTGATGTCTGATTCGATCTGCCGCAACATGGCAT
Organism: Robiginitalea sp.; assembly: GCF_049588695.1. Taxonomy (GTDB): domain Bacteria; phylum Bacteroidota; class Bacteroidia; order Flavobacteriales; family Flavobacteriaceae; genus Robiginitalea. The sequence goes on along the minus strand of NZ_JBAVZJ010000025.1, from coordinate 3,100 downwards.
CATCCGATTTATCAAAGGGATCATGCTGGGTAGAGACCACAATAGTATCGATGCGCTGGGGTATATTGTCATCGGAATACTCCAGGGTTACCTGTGCTTTGGCATCCGGCCTCAGATAACTTATTTCATTGGACTCGCGTCGAAGCAGGGCGAGTTCCTTAAGGATCCTATGGGCTATATCGAGAGCCAGCGGCATATAATTGTCTGTTTCCCTTGTGGCATATCCAAACATCATTCCCTGGTCCCCGGCACCTTGCTCCTCTTTTGATTCCCGATCCACACCCTGAAGAATTTCAGAGGACTGCTCGTGGATCAGTGAAATCACACCACAGGAATCCCCGCTAAAGCGATAAGCTCCTTTCGTGTAACCGATTTGGTTGATGGTCTCCCGTGCAATCTGTTGCAGATCCACATAGGTATGGCTCTTTACTTCTCCGGCAAGTATGACCTGCCCTGTGGTGACCAGGGTTTCACAGGCTACTTTGCTATCCGGATCAAAAGCCAGGAAATTATCGAGCAGCGCATCGCTGATCTGGTCTGCTATTTTATCCGGGTGACCTTCACTGACGGATTCAGAGGTAAACAAATAAGACATGATGTTGTTTTTGGGAATAGCTGACCTGGAGCGAAAAGAATGCTTTACAGTAATTAGCCAGCACCCAAGGGTAGCGAAGCGTACTGCTTTAGCATTTTTGGAACCGGAATTCCGGTTTCCGAGGTTGCAATCAGTCAAATCTATCCTCGTTATTGGTGTCAAAAATAGGATATCACAGCTAATCGGCAAAACAAAAAAAAGAAAACCTGTCGCCAGTCCTAAAAAAGAGGGATTCAAAACAACTTTATATCCCGGAGTGCATTGCATCGTTTTTATTTCCCCGAACTGGAGATACTTCGTATATTGTCTCATTCCATAATCGGAAATCTTCAGGGCCTTAAAAATTAGAATTGTATGCATATTGCGGTGGCCGGGAACATCGGCGCAGGAAAAACCACACTCACGGAACTACTTGCCAAACACTACAAATGGGAAGCCCATTTTGAAGATGTAGTGGACAATCCCTATCTGGACGATTTCTATACGCAGATGGCCCGATGGAGCTTTAACCTGCAGATCTACTTCCTCAATACCCGCTACAGGCAGATTCTCAAGATCAGGGAGAGCGGGAAGAACGTCATTCAGGATCGTACGATTTACGAAGATGCCTTTATTTTTGCCCCGAACCTGCACGCCATGGGCCTGCTGACCAACCGGGATTTTCAGAATTATATCAGCCTGTTCAATTTGATGGAATCCCTGGTACAACCCCCGGACCTCCTGATATACCTGCGCAGTTCTATTCCAAATCTCGTCAATCAAATCCACAAGAGGGGAAGGGAATACGAAAGCTCTATTTCCATCGATTACCTGAGCCGATTGAACGAGCGTTATGAAGCCTGGGCGGAAGGATATGAAGTTGGAAAACTACTCATCGTCAATGTAGATGACCTCGATTTTGTGGACAACCCTGAACATTTGGGGGAAGTGATCAATAAAATCGATGCGGAGATCAACGGTTTATTCTAAGCCAACGAACTTCGGCAGAGGTTTATAAGCCTTGAAACAGGGCTCGTTTTTTTTTGTTTTTCCGCATTTTCGGGCATTCTTCAATGAAGATTCCACCACGGGTTAATCACATATCGCCGGCTTTTGAAAGAGCGGGAAAAATCCACCTTGCAAATCGGCGTCAAGAAGCCTCAAATAAAACCCATACCCCTGGCGTGCTCCGCGACCTCTTCACTCCGGTCTACTACCAATACCGGCACTTCGGTTTCCCGATCTGTGAGTTTTCGAACCCGCTGCATTCGGGATCTGTGTTTAACCGAACGCAGGTAAATGGCCCGAATACGACCCGGGTATTCCCGTGCAATCTTCAGGTAAATGTCGGCGTCCTTTTCACCACTGTCCCCGACAAGGATAAACCTCATTTTGGGATAGGTTTTCAGGATATTCCGAATCTCGTACTCCTTGTGGGGAATGTGTCCTTCAACAGATCTCCCCAGGACACTCGCCATACTTCTCAACAGGATCGGACCCTTTGGAAAATCGTTGGCACTTAAAAAAAACTCGAGATAGCGGTACAGATTCCAGGGACTGTGGCTCACGTAAAATACGGGATTGGCCTCCAGGCCGCTTTTACCCCGATGAAAATTATGATACAGCTCCGCGGCTCCCTGCAGTGGAATACGCCTTTCGGCTCTTTTAAATAGGGTATTGGCGATGACCTGCCATTTCATGTAAGAGGTCACCCCTGTATGCAGAATGGTATCATCTATATCGGTGATGATACCGTATGAAATGTCGTGTGACGGAATCAAAATAGCACCGGGAAACCTGTTGGACCCGAGAATGGTATGCCGGGTAGTCTCCAGGTCAAAAGATATTTCGTAAGGGAGCCAATTCTCCTCGTTGATCATAGGATCGAGACCCCCGATCGTTTCATCGACGACAAAGTACCCGTGGTCATCTGTTTTCACCTTTAGGATACGCCCGTCGGACAGGTGCATCTTGAGCGGGGCATGACGAATCTCGTCTGTTTCAAAACGCTTCCAGCTGTTGAGCAACAATTGAATCGTCCCTTTCTGCGCCAGATCTATCGTCTCATCTTCCAGGGCTCTGCCCCGGGCATAAATATGATCCGGGGTCCCATAGGTCTGAAACCCGATAATCTGTAAGGGGTCTTTCCTTCCAAACCACGCCATTGCGCTAAGTTACAAATAACCCCCGATCCCAAGGAGCACAAAAAAACCCGGGCTTTGCAGCCCGGGTTTTCACAAATCGCAATGTATTGTAGTTACTCTTCAATAATTATTTCCTCAATGACCTTTCCATCGGCAGTCACTTTTTTGAGGTTTTCAACCTTGGCTTTCACCTCATCGGGAGAACCCGTAATAATCTGCTGATCCACAACTTTCACTCCATTTTCCATCGTGGTAGTGGTAATGTGGGCTGTCAGGTTCCCTTCTTCTGTCGTTTCCATATGAACCTCAATCTTACGGCCCATTTCAGCTCCAACGCCCGCTTCGGCATAGGCCATAGCACTGTCTGAGGAAAGGGCTATAC
>NZ_JBAVZJ010000024.1:0-2526 GCF_049588695.1 Robiginitalea sp. | reverse complement strand
CCCGGGTACAGATGTACAAGGGGGAGGCCGACTGGAAACCGATTGCCCGGGTGAAAAACAACCCCAGGATGCATATCCCCGTATTTGGCAATGGGGATGTGGATAGCCCGGAGGCTGCTATGCGTATGCGGGACGATTACGGCCTGGACGGGGCGATGATCGGGCGCGCCTCAATAGGATACCCCTGGTTTTTCAGGGAGGTCAAACACTTTTTTAAAACCGGGGCGCACCTGCCGCCCCCGACCATGGAACAACGGGTGACCGCCGCACGGAGGCACCTGCAAATGTCCATCGACTGGAAAGGCGAGACTTTGGGGGTTTTAGAAACCCGCCGCCACTATTCCAATTACTTCAAGGGGATCCCGAACTTTAAACCCTACCGGATGAAGATGGTGACCAGCGACGACGCTGCGGATGTCTTTGAAGCCTTTGACGAGGCCCTGGAGGCCTTTTCAGGCCATGTGTTCGCTTAAGGGACCTACGCTTTTTTCAGTAGTTTGTAATTGATCCGGTTGCTGGCAATCTTCGCTGCCAGCACGCCCAGGACCGTAATGGTCACCAGCACCAAAAGCACATTCAAGAGCTCATAGGACACCGGATAGGCCAGGGAAGGGGTGATCTTCAGCCAGCCGAAATACTGTTGGGAAAGGATGAGCACACTGCCGATGGCCAGGCCGATAAGCCCTCCTGCCGCGGTCACCAGGACGCCCTGTACAAAGTAAATGCGCCGGAGGTCTTTCAGGGTAAGCCCCAGGGAATACAGGGTGCGGGAGTGTTCTTGTTTGTCGAGGATCATCATGATGATGGCCCCCACCACATTAAAAAGCGCGATGATCAGGACCAGGGTAAAGATGAGGTAGGTGGCCAGGTTCTCCGTGTTGAGCATGCGGTAGAGCGTCTGGTTCAGCTGCCTCCGGTTTTTAAGTTCAATATTGGGCCCCATAACTTCGGAGATGGCCGCCCGGGCTGTTTTTTCGTCGACCTTCGGGGCCAGTTTAAAGTTGATGGCTGAAACCTGGTCGTAACCCCGTTCAAGCAGTGATTGCACCAGGGGGAGTTCGGCAAACAGGTATTTCTGATCCAGGTTTTTTTCCAATTGATAGACCCCGCTAAGCACCAGGGAAACCTGATTGTAGGGTTTTTCTGATAAACCGCCGCTGCCCAGGCCGCCTTTCCCCGGTTTGGGGGCCAGTACGATCAGCGGACTGCGGTAGTCCTGTACCGTAAGCCCCAATAGATTTGCCATGCCAATCCCTGTCACAGTTTGTTGGCCGATCAGATCCCACTGCCCGGTGAACAAAGCGCTGTCAATACCCGTGGTGCGCGAATAGGCGCTGTCTACCCCCCGTATGTAGGCAATACTGCTTTTTTGTTTATGGGTGAGGTACACTCGCTCCTCCAGTTCTGCCGAAAAAGAGGCTACTTCAGGCAGGGCCCGGAGCGCCTCGGCCGTGGCAGGGTCCAGGACAAAGGTCTTGCCGCTTGTCGGGAAGGCTTTAAGGTCCGGGTCGAAGGTGTTGGAAAAGGAAACGCTGAAGGATTTCAAGCCGGAAAACCCGGAAAGCACTATAAACAGGGCTGCGGAACCGATAACGATGACGGCGAAGGTGACGGCATTGATAATGTTTACGGCGTTCTGACTGCTTTTGGAGCGGAGGTATCTTTTGGCGATGTAGAGTGGAAACCTCACCTCAGGATTTTTTACGGCGATCCAGCAAATCCGGATTTTCTATGGGGTCTTCCCCGTCTTTCAGGGATTTCTCAATGTTCTCGATATAGTCCAGGGAATCGTCCAGGTAAAAGTGGAGTTCGGGCACCCGCCGCAGCTGGTGTTTGGTCCGCTGGGAGAGCTCGTGCCTAATCGCAACCTTATCGGCCTGTATGCCCTTGAGGAGCGGCCCGGCCTCTTTGGTGGGGAAAATGCTGACGTACACCCGGGCGTTGGAGAGGTCCGGGGCCACGTGTACCTTGGAGACGGAGAGGATGATGCCCTTCAGCCCGGCATCACTCGCCATGCGTTGCAGGATTTCGGCCAGATCCTGTTGCAGCAACCCGGCAATTTTTTTCTGTCGTTGACTCTCCATGGGGCAAAAATACAGACAAAGTGCGTAATTTTACAGTACAAAGCCGGAGAATGCGAAAAATAGAACATATCGGGATCGCGGTCAAAGACCTGGAAGCCTCCAACACCTTATTCGAAAAACTCTTTGGAGCCCCAGCCTATAAAATGGAAGAAGTGGGGAGCGAAGGGGTGCGTACCTCCTTTTTTAAGTCGGGGCCCAACAAGATCGAGCTCCTGGAAGCCACCCGCCCGGATAGCCCTATTGCCAAATACCTGGAGAAGAAAGGGGAGGGCATCCACCATATCGCTTTTGAGGTGGAGGACATCCACAGCGAAATCGCCCGCCTGAAGGGCGAAGGCTTTATCGTCTTGAACGAAACCCCGAAAAAAGGGGCAGACAACAAGCTCGTCGCCTTCCTGCACCCGAAAACCTCGAACGGGGTGTTGGTGGAACTCTGCCAGGA
>NZ_JBAVZJ010000023.1:0-2319 GCF_049588695.1 Robiginitalea sp. | reverse complement strand
CTTTTATTATACACGCTTTATTTGTTCATACAAGACATTTTAGACGATTGCCATAGTAACCACTACTATAAGTCTACTTTTCTTCCACTTTAGTCTATTGTACGAACACGCTGTTGCGACTACTTTTGTTGTTATACTCGATAATAATAACTAAATCAAGAAGAAAAAGGATTGCCTCACAAAAGGATTAAATCGATAGCGATGAAAAAAATAACAACACTATTGATCCTTATTTTTTTAGTTGCACTTAAAGGTGTGGCACAAGTTACAGATACGATACCAGCTCAAATAACTTCAAATCGTTCAGCAAAACAATTTGAAAGAGACACCCTTGAAACCCAAAAAGTAAGTCCACTGGATATTACAGATGACAGGGGTATTTATATATTAACGAAGGACGGTAACATGCAGCTCAGAATCCTTGGCTCGGTGCGTTTCGCGATAAATGATGATTTTGTGATTTTGCCTGTTCAAAATACCTTTAATACCTATTACATTCCTACAGGGGATGACAACATAAAGATTAATAACTTTAATAGCTCCCTTGGGCAGACGAGACTGGGGTTTGAGGTCAGTCGAAAACTAAAGAATAAAAATGTATTCATTCGGCTGGAAACAGATTTCAATGGCAAAGATGGCGCCTTTCGTATTCGCCATGCGTATGGTCAGATAGGCCACTTCTTGGTGGGGCAAACGTGGTCCCTTTTTAGCAATGTGTCCTCACTACCCGCCATGGTAGATGGCAACGGCCCTACCGGTAGTGTGACACTACGAACAGCGCAAGCTAGGTATAGTGGCACAAACAAAAAAGGGACAAATTGGGCGGTTGCCATGGAATATTCGCGGCCAGATTTAAATACAATTGATTTAGATACCACCGGTTTATCTATTGTACAGGTGATTCCTGATGTTACGGCAAGAATTGAACGCCAAGGCATTTTTGGAGCGGTACAATTATCCACAGTTCTTACAACCTTATCAATCAAAGACTCTAATAATAAGGTCTCCAATTCATTTGGATGGGGAGGGCAACTTTCAGGGACCATAGACTTCAAAAGACGGCACCAATTACTTTATCAGTTGACTTATGGGAGGTCAATTGCTCATTTTATTACAACATTCAGTGGAACCGGCAGGGATTTTATTTATAATCCCGAAACGAGAGAATTCGAGGGGTTAAATTCATTCGGCGGCTTTTTATCTTATGGTTTCGATTGGACAAAAAGTTTAAAGACAAATATTTCTGCAGGATATGCGGAATTGTCTAACAAGGAGTATCAACTTGGAGATACCTATAAAAATAGTATGAGTATGTCGTTAGATTCGTTCTGGACTATTGTAGATGGGCTAAAATTAGGTGTTGAATACGTATATGGCCAGCGCTGGAATAAGGATGGCAGTTCTGGAAATGCAAGCCGGATTTCGACTTTGTTCTACTATGATTTTTAAGACTAATTTATCACTGGATAATAATAAAGAAAGTGGGGAAATATAATAAATGTTTAATAATTGGGCTGTGCTTAATTACAAATGTTTTAAGCGCACAAAACTTTAAATACAACACGGATCAATTTGGAATCGAAGGCTCATTATTAGGAGGAGCAATAGTCGCTGGAGCAGATGATGCGAGTATGACATATTACAATCCAGCTGCAATTTATAATATTACTTCAGGAGCAGACATTTCATTAATACGCCCTAGTATTAACTCCTTTGGGTTTAAACAATTTTGGAATGAAGGAGAACAAAGTAAAATTAACACGATTTTTAATTTTAGACCCTTACAATTTTCATTTAAGTTAAAGGGTGAAAAATTCGACTTAGCTTTTTTAAAAATCAGCAAGAGCAATTGGAATGACCAATTTAGCGCCAAGCAGGAATTTGTTAATGATAATATACAACAAACAAACAATTTCCAATATCAGTATAGAGGAAATGATAATTGGTATGGTATTGGAACAAGTTTTGAACTGACACAAAATCTACACTTTGGTGTGAGCCAATTTGTGAGTATAGCAAATTACTCGTATCAAATTCAGGTTTTAAAACAAACTACGGATGTAAATTTGAATCCTGATGAGCCAACAGATTACTTTAATTCGTCCACAGATGGTAATTATGATAATGTAGGGCTAATTACCAAAATCGGGTTAATTTATGATACGGAAAAACATGACATTGGACTAACAATTACGACACCTACGTACCTTCATTTTTTTAAAGGAGGGGACTTCAATCAATCTAGAATAGATTTAAATTTAAATAACACAAGCATAGACGGGATAATAGATTTAGAACTTTCCACTAAAATAAAAACAC
>NZ_JBAVZJ010000022.1:0-4490 GCF_049588695.1 Robiginitalea sp. | reverse complement strand
ATTCCCGCAATGATCTATTACGGCCTTCAGATTCTCAATCCCACAATCTTTCTCGGTGCCTGTGTGGTAATTAGCGCCATTATATCTATCGCTACCGGCAGCAGCTGGACGACCTCCGCAACCGTTGGAATCGCCCTGGTGGGAATTGGTGAAGCCCTTGGCATTTCCCTGGGGATGACCGCAGGAGCCATCCTTTCCGGAGCCTATTTTGGGGATAAAATGTCCCCTCTCAGCGATACGACCAACCTCGCCCCAGCCATGGCGGGGGGGGAGCTTTTCGACCATATCCGGTATATGACCTACACCACCATACCGACCATATTGATTACGCTTACGGTTTTTATCATCATTGGGTTTTCAATAGAGACTTCCGGCAGCGCCGACACTCAGGGCATCCTGACCTCCATAGAATCCGCCTTTAACATCACACCCTGGTTGTTTCTGGTACCCCTGGCGGTAATTTTTATGATAATTCGAAAAACCCCTCCTTTAGTGGCTTTGCTTATAGGTACTTTGCTGGGGGGCTTGTTCGCCCTGTTCTTCCAACCGGAAGTAGTTGCCGGGGTTACCGGTGCGGATAGCCTGAGTTTTGAATCGGGTTACAAAGGGATCCTCAATGCCATTACTATATCGACAGCTATCGAAACCGATAATACGGCCCTGAATGCTTTGTTTACAGCTAAAGGGATGACAGGAATGCTGGGGACAATCTGGCTGATCGTTTGCGCCATGGTCTTCGGGGGTGTCATGGATGGAATTGGCGCCCTGTCCAGAATTACCAAGGGACTCCTGGGCATGGCCAAGTCCACCTTCAGCCTGTTCGCAAGTACAGTGGGAAGCTGTCTGGCCCTGAACATTACAGCTTCAGATCAATATCTCGCCATAGTAGTTCCCGGGAAAATGTTCGCCAAAGCCTATGAAGATCGCGGGCTTGCCCCTGAAAACCTCAGTCGGACCCTCGAAGATTCCGGAACCGTTACTTCTGTCCTGATTCCATGGAATACATGCGGGGCCTACCACAGCGGTGTTTTGGGAGTTCCTGTAGCGGATTACTTCTTCTTTGCAATATTCAACTGGCTCAGTCCGATAATGACGCTTTTTTTCGCAGCCCTCGGCATCCGTATCAAGCAACTCGTCACCCCAAACCAGGCGGTATGACCGGATTAATTCCTACACAATCAGCAGTGTAAATATTCTCATAAAGACTCCTTGTTTTCCTCGCCTTACTTCAGGGAGAACCCCTTTTTTAATACCTTCGTAAAAAAACAAATTATGGCTACTGTTACATTAAAAGGAAGTGAAATCCACACAATGGGAACCCTCCCAGAAACAGGATCCCCGGCTCCCGATTTTACAATGACCCGAGGTGATCTCAGCATGGCGAGCCTGAATGATTTTCAGGGTAAAAAACTCGTGCTAAATATTTTTCCCAGTATCGATACAGGAACGTGTGCCCAGTCTGTCAGAACCTTTAACGAAAAAGCCAGCGGGCTGGAAAACACCCGGGTTTTATGCATTTCCAAGGATCTCCCTTTTGCCCAATCCAGATTCTGTGGGGCTGAAGGCATTGACAATGTAGAAATGCTCTCTGATTTCAGGGATGGGAATTTTGGAGCGTCTTACGGCCTGAGCTTTTCTGATGGGCCCCTGGCCCCTTTGCATTCCAGAGCAGTAGTGGTTATCGACGCTAAGGGTAAGGTGTGTTATACCGAACAAGTCCCTGAAATTGTGGATGAACCCAATTACAGCGCTGCCCTGGAAGCGATCCAAAATGCCTGAGACCTCCTATTTCCGCAACAGGATCCGAAGTATCGGATTTGCTGCAAAAGGCGCCTGGATACTGCTTAAATCTGAAGCGAGTATCCAGGTGCAATTTGTAATCGCCCTTGCCGTGTGCCTGGCAGGGTGGTACTACCACATCAGTGCTTTGGAGTGGGTGGTCCAGCTGCTTGCAATCGGAATGGTCATGGGCCTGGAAGGGGTCAATACGGCTATAGAAGCGCTATCGGATTATGTGCAACCTGAACGCGATTCCAGAATCGGTCACATAAAGGACATTTCTGCCGGGGCTGTGCTGATTGGGGCAGTTGCAGCAGGTATCGCAGGTCTTATCATTTACCTTCCGAAGATTTTTAGCTGACCTCCGGAGGTTGGCTTCCTTTGTAAATTCGTAATTTAGCCCCGTTGTTAAGACAACCGCATGGCCAAAACAAAACGCAAAACTCCGGCATCCAAAAAAAGGAAACCCCGCGGACTCTCCAGGCAGAACAAGATCATTCTGGGGAGCCTGCTGATTTTGCTCAGCCTGGCCCTGTTCTTTAGCTTTATCTCTTTTTACTTCACCTGGCAGGAAGACCAAAGTCTGCTAAGTGAATTTGCCAACCGGGATAAGTCAGCGGAAAACCTGTTGAACAAATTCGGGGCCTCCATCAGTCATTTTTTTATGTACAAAGGCTTCGGGCTGGCCTCGTTTATTTTTCCTGTCCTGATCTGTATTTCGGGAATATATCTTTTTCTGGGTATTCCCGCCAAGGGCCTGCTTTCCCGATGGGTCTGGGGCCTGGTACTGGTGATCTGGCTCTCTATTGCACTGGGCTTTTTTGCAGCCCAGAATCCGTTGCTCGGGGGGCAGGTGGGGTATGAAATGAATTTATTCCTGCAAGATTACGCCGGTAAAATCGGGGTGCTCCTGCTCCTTATTCTGGGCCTGGTCGTCATTATGGTCCGCCTCTTCGATTTTACACCGGAAAAGGTGGCTAAAAGCTTTTCGGGCCTCGGGACCCTGATTCCAAATCGGTCTCCGGTTTCAGAAGAATCTCAAGAATACGGGAGTCTGGAATCAGATCCGAATACAGACAAAACGCCACAAACTCCACCTCCTACAGATCTCTACACACACAAAAAAGACATCCCGGTGATTGAAGAGGAACCCGAAGTTGAAACTAAAGAAGTGACTTCGGATGAAGCGGAAATTCAAATGGAAGTGTCCCATGCGGTAGATGAGGTAGAAGAAACGGATGCCCTGGCCGATAAACTCGTCGAGGATTTCGGGGAATTTGACCCTACCCTGGAGCTCCCGAAATATAAGTTTCCGCATTTGGACCTTTTGGATTCCCATGGTGGAGGCGGGGGAATCACCATCAACCAGGAAGAGCTCGAGGAGAATAAAAATAAAATTGTCGATACCCTTAAAAATTACAAAAATGGTATTGCCCAGATTAAAGCCACAATTGGTCCGACCGTGACCTTATATGAAATTGTGCCTGAAGCCGGCGTTCGGATTTCGAAGATCAAAAACCTGGAAGATGATATCGCCCTCTCACTGGCTGCCCTTGGAATTCGCATCATTGCTCCAATTCCCGGTAAGGGTACCATAGGGATTGAAGTTCCGAACAAGAAACCCACAATAGTTTCCATGCGCTCCGTGATTGCTTCCAAAAAATTTCAGAATGCGGAGATGCAATTGCCAATCGCTTTTGGAAAAACGATCAGCAATGAAACCTTTGTAGTCGATTTGGCTAAAATGCCCCATTTGCTTATGGCCGGCGCCACCGGGCAGGGTAAATCAGTCGGGCTTAACGCCATCCTTTCATCTCTGCTCTATAAAAAACATCCGGCAGAGGTCAAGTTTATTCTGGTTGACCCTAAAAAAGTGGAACTGACGCTCTACAATAAGATCGAGCGCCATTTTCTGGCCAAACTCCCGGATAGCGAAGAGGCGATTATTACAGATAATACCAAAGTCATCCATACCCTGAATTCGCTTTGTATTGAAATGGACAACCGCTATGAACTCCTCAAAGCGGCCATGGTTCGGAATATCAAAGAATACAATGTCAAATTCAAGAGTCGAAAACTCAATCCGAACGAAGGGCACCGCTTTCTTCCCTATATCGTCCTGGTTATCGACGAATTCGCCGACCTGATTATGTCTGCAGGAAAGGAGGTGGAAACGCCTATTGCCCGTCTGGCGCAGCTGGCTCGGGCCATTGGCATCCACCTGGTGATCGCGACACAACGCCCGTCCGTGAATGTGATTACCGGCCTGATCAAAGCGAATTTCCCAGCCCGTATCGCCTTCCGGGTGACATCTAAAATTGATTCCAGAACCATTCTGGATACACAGGGGGCAGACCAGCTTATCGGACGTGGAGACATGCTCTACACCCAGGGGAATGAAATAATTCGCCTGCAATGTGCCTTTGTAGACACCCCCGAAGTGGCAAAAATCACCGAATATATCGGATCACAACGGGCCTATCCGGATGCGCATTTGTTGCCCGAATATGTTGGGGAAGACTCTGGCACAGGAATTGATTACAGCATCGAGGACCGGGATGCCATGTTTCGGGATGCTGCGGAGGTCATTGTCACAGCCCAACAGGGTTCGGCTTCCCTTATTCAAAGAAAATTAAAATTGGGGTATAACCGCGCCGGGCGGATTATTGACCAATTAGAAGCCGCGGGGATTGTAGGCCCCTTTGAAGGTA
>NZ_JBAVZJ010000021.1:0-2093 GCF_049588695.1 Robiginitalea sp. | reverse complement strand
CAGCAATCACCATCTCTTGCCCCTCGTTTAAGGGCTCCTCTAATTCATTGCTGTGCGTAATGGCAACGACTTTTTGCATGCCAATGGTATCTCCTTCGGCGAGATGGAAAGAGTACTCTCTGAAAATACCTGTATCGGAAATGGAAATACCTGCTTCCTCCGACTCCTTACCCGTAAGGGTTACTCCTTCGATTACGGAGATTTTTGTCCCCAACTCATGGGTATTCAGCTCAATTCCGATCAGTCCCTTGGGTAGTGACTGTGGGTCTAAGTTCTTAAAATGAGATCCGTTTAAACTCCAAACGTCTCCGTCTATTCCCGTTTTTAAGGTGTACACGCCCTTACTTCGGGCCGTAATGCGCAACTCCTGAACAAGGAGGTGGTGGTTGTCATAGCTTGCAAATTTCCGGCTTTCAATCTCGAGCTCCTGGCCTTTGGCACCCTGCCATTGGAAGGTACGGGTGTTTAACCCATAACGCAGATCCAACCCGTGGGAATACTTCTTAAGTGCCTCAGGGAGGAGGGAACAGACCTCCCCTTCGACCTGTATTTCTGAATACAGCCCGTTCGGGACGTTGCACAATTCACTCCATCGACTGCCCGGGGCCTGGTCCCAGGTATCGGTTACGATACAGGCTACGAACTCTTCAGGACCCCAGTTCTCAAAAGTCCCGCGATACCCTAAATACCCGTTACCGATCATAAAATTACTCCCGGTAGTGACTACTTGCTCCGGGTCAAAGGAATTCTGGATGATTTCCCATCCGGTCTTTGTATGCAGATTGTTTTGTAACTTCATAATGGATCATACCCTTTCTCTGGCTTCTGGACAGAAGGATCAAGAATGAAGAACTAAAATAAGGGTATTTATCCAAAAGAGCGGCCCCCGAAACAGAGTGATCTCCTGTCGACCTAAAGCAGACTGGTTATTCAGGGAAATCGGACCTTATTTTATGCTCTCCTGTCGCAGTGCTGTCACTAACTCTTTGGCGTAGTTGGAAGTTGCTTTCTGAAGGTCCTTGGGATCTTCGAGCTCAAACCTGCCGAGCCATTGCAAACTGTTGCCGCCTGTAGCCCGAACGTCGTACAGGGCACTTTCAAGCTCTAGAGTCGTACCTTCTATAGAATACCCGGACGCCCAATCCATAGCTGGATAATATGTCCAGTAGTACCCCCATTGCCCATAATAATTGGGGTCTGTGGACGGGTAAACCCCTGTAGGGATCAATTCTTTATACTGCTGTGTATTGACCAAGTGTGTGAGGATCACCCCGTCAAAACCCATATCGATTACTTTGTTTTTTAAATCGGTTATCTGGGCTTCGGTAAGATCTGTATCCACAGGAACCCCAATTCCGGATTCTTTATGGTAGGCCACCCCATTGATGCCGTGTCCATCAAGGTTGCGGGCGACATCCTGTTCAAAAATGGAACGGGAGATCTCATTTTTTCCACGGGCAATAACGAGAATTTTCGAGTAGGATTTTTTTTCTTTTACCACCGTCTGGGATTTGGTCATATACATACTGCCGCACCCGGAAATGAGCAATACGCACCCCAACAAACTCAAAAAACGCAAGGAAAATTTCATAGAATAATAGTATGAACCAAAAGTAGGCTTTCAGATGTTGTTATGCCAGTAATTCAGGGGTATTTTAAAAATTCACACCTCCAATGCCCCTCAGGCAAGTGAATAAGCATTCAACAGGTTGAACTTTTTCTTATTTACTTCATAAGGGGCTGAACGGACAAGTCATTCACCACTACAGAACTGAAAGCAAAACGGCCCGTAAACCGGGATAATTTTTGAATACGTCTGATTTAATCTATTGTTGAAATCTTAATAGCTATTTGGGAAACAATAGGACAATACCTGCCCGGAATCCCCAGGTGGCATTGTTACCGTTTCCATAAGGAATCCTGGGTCCGATAAAGAACTGGGCGAGTTGGCTTCCCAGAGGGGTTACTTTAGAGCCTACAAGGTTAATGGTCCCAACTGTGGCATCCGCTTCCCAGTTCTGCAAAAGCTCTGTATTATGACTCAGGGCATATCCCCCGGTAAAATTCCGGGCCAGAAAGGGCTGGAAAAAGGT
>NZ_JBAVZJ010000020.1:0-1820 GCF_049588695.1 Robiginitalea sp. | reverse complement strand
AATAGGTCAGATGTAATTCGCCAATAACCATCTCGGCTGGTATTGAGAATTGTTATGGCTCATTTCATAGGGTCTCAATTGTAAATGTTGTGGGGCAACCGGGTATGGATCCGAACATGTCGGTTAGTGCCTTTTCCCGGTGCCTGAAAATTCCGGTGAGTTGTCTACGCACAAAAATAGGATGGGCCAATGTCCCCAGAAAACCCAGGGGCAATTTATAATCGACGATGTCCTCCATTAACACCCCAGTGGCCACTTTCTTAATAAAGTGTTTATGATGCCAAAGGCTGTAGGGTCCAAAGCGCTGTTCGTCCACAAAATAAGACCCCGGTTCCACATGGGTGATTTCACTCACCCAGCGCGTACGTATTCCGGGGACTGGGGAGACATTATATTGAATAATCTGTCCCGCATACATGGGCCGCTCTGCTCCGCTTAGGATTTGGAACCCCATATGGCTCGGGGTAATTTTCTGAAGGTTTTCCGGGTTAGACAGGAAATTCCAGGCATCCTCAGGGGTGATGGGCAACTGCTGGGTGGCGCGTAAGCGATATAGTTTCATAATGGTTGAAACAAAGATACAATCATTTTGTTCAAGGCATATCTACAATGAGTTAAACAAAATATAAAACCAGGGGGTTTGTAGATTGTATAAATTCTTTGGTAATCCTTCCGCGACCAAAGGAGCCCTGATGATCAGAATTTGTACCTTTCGCCCATGCAAAAACAGTACTTTTTTATACTCCTGTTCGGGATTTTGGCCTTTCCGTCGAATCTGACAGGGCAGCTTCATGCTACATGGAAGGGGTCTCTTCCAGAGAATGTCAATGAAAGTTCCGGGTTATTGTTGCTTGATAATCGTTTGGTTACCATAAACGATTCCGGCAATACTCCTGTGCTTTATGAAATGGACACTACTTCCCTAGCGGTGGTCCGGGAGGTCACCATTACCAATATGGTCAATACGGACTGGGAAGCGCTCGCAGCAGACGCCACCTATATCTATATCGGGGATTTTGGCAATAACCTCGGAAGACGCAAAGATCTGCGTATCCTCAGGGTTTCCAGGACGGATTTTAGGAAGAAGGATGAAATTGAAGCAGAGGTTATCTCGTTTTTTTATGAAGATCAGGTTAATTTTAATGGAAAAGGAAATAGCGACTGGGATGCAGAAGCCCTGATCGCCGGGCCGGATTCCCTTTGGGTTTTCACCAAGCAATGGCGGAAGAAAGGCACTACTGTTTACAGTATTCCCAAAACTCCAGGCAAGCACAAAGCCCTGAGGGGCTCTTCCTTTAAGGTCAGAGGAATGGTTACCGATGCCGCTTATGATCCCAGGGGCGGTTTGTGGTATTTGCTGGGGTATAATGGCGAATTGCAGCCCTTTCTACTTCAGGTTCCCTCAAGATCCCCGGCAAATGGCTTCCCTGACAATACACAGCGGCACTCGCTGACCGTAGGATTTATACAGGAAAAGGGAGCCGTGGTGAAGGCTGAAGAGGCCCTGGTTGTAGGGGTAGAGGTCCTTACAATGAAAGAACCTCCCATTCCCATTGGTTTTGCACAGGCTGAAGGGATAGCGGTAAGCCCGGACGGGGATTTGTTCATTACCTCTGAGGCTTTTGACCGTAAAATCATTTCCCTCCCGTCGGCACTGTATCACATTCCTTCCAAAGAACTAACATCCCTTCCCGGGACAACGGCAGGGGAGCATTGAGCTAAAATTCAGCCTATCCTGTGACGCTTTTTCCAATATTCCCTGAGACTTGGATCCTATGATAAACGAACGCCTGATAAGTACAGACTCAACGGCTTCAGAC
>NZ_JBAVZJ010000019.1:0-5101 GCF_049588695.1 Robiginitalea sp. | reverse complement strand
GACCGGAATCCTGCAGGGCGTGTTCCCAGGCGAGGGTTAAGGAACCGACGTTCTCAGGGGTAAAGGCATTGAGCGTACTGAAATGTGAGCGGCCCGGATCCCCCAAATAATCGGACCAGGTTTGGTATTGCGTTCCCTCTGATACGGAGATTGAATTGTTCTCTGAACAACTGAAGAGCAATGCTCCAATAGTGAGGCTGAATACGCAATAAAATGGCTGAAAAGCCCTCATACATCTGAAATTCTCCTAAATGTAAAGAATTAAGCTCAATGCCTCCCAAAAACAGCGCCCATTGAATCGGTGACAGATGCCAAATAAGAACGCCCGAAAATATTGAGATGTACCAAAAGATAGTAGAGCTGATATAGGGGAATCCGGTCTTCAAATCCCGGATGGGCAGGGGACACTTCAAAATAAGCGTCGTAGAATCGGGAGGAGAATCCACCAAAAAGGCGACTCATAGCCAGGTCGACATCACTGTGCCCGTAGTATACGGAAGGATCTATGAGATATGGGGTGTTGTCTTTGGAAATCAGGTAATTCCCGCCCCAAAGGTCCCCGTGTAACAAGGCGGGGTGTACCTCGGGAACAAGAGATTCAATTTTTTGAATCATATAGTCGAGACCGGGGACCTGTCTTGCCTCCAGTAAATTTGAAGATAAGGCAAGATCAAATTGAAAGCTGAGGCGGTGGCGGGCAAAAAAGGTGGCCCAATCCTCTTCCCGGGGATTGTTTTGAGGCAGGGTGCCGATATAATTATTGCGACTCCACCCAAAGGTATCACTACCGGACTGGTGCAAGAGCGCCAGGCTGCGGCCGAGGGTTTCCTGGGAAGCATCAGATACCCTGCCCGAGGAGATGTACTCCATCAAAAGAGCGGCGCCAAAACCAGTTTTTGCGCACTGGTAAACCTCCGGGACAGCAATCGCCCCGGACTCTTTAAGGGCGGTCAACCCCTCGGCTTCAGCAGTCAGCATATCGTACGCTCGCGGTCCTTCAAGTATTTTTACAAATAACGGGCCCCGGGCGGTTTGCAGGAGATAGCTCCTTGCGATATCACCCCCCCTGACGGGCTGGTGCCCGAGGATGCGCAGTCCAAAGACGCCCTCCAGAACCCGGATGAAATCCTCGGAAGCCACTACTTACAATTTAAATCGATCTCCCATTCGGGCAATCCCGTACCCTGCAGTAATGACAGCCCGTGAAGCCTCACTATCCGGGTCGAGCATGGGATTGGTATGATTCATATGGATGAAATATACCCGGGCGCGCAATTCCCGTGGCAAGGCCTCTAAAAGGGCGAGGGACTCCACAACGAAAGGATGGGGGATTTCTGAAACATCCCGATATCCGATTTCGGCATTGTCGTAAAACGAGGCGTCGATAAAAGCAAGGTCGGTCTGCTCAATAGCGGCAATCAGGGAAGTGTCCCAACGCTCCCATTTGTCGATATCCGGGATAAATAAAGCTTTCTTTCCGGGCCCGACGATCTCAAAACCAGCCGTCTCTGAATATTCATCCCTGTGGGGTACGCGAAAAGCCCGTACCTGTAGGTGCGCGGACAGAGAGACGGGAGCGCCTTCGGACAAAGGGTGTGGCCGGATGTTTTTCAATTCGAGCAATTGATCCCACGGCCCGTTGGAAGCGACAAAGTCTGCGAACCGGGGCAGACTGTACACCGGAACCTGATCGGCATTCAGGGTTTCCCGCCCGAGAAACATCAACCCGGTGTAATGGCCAATATGGGCATGGGTAATAAAAATGCCATCTGGCGCAGAACCCACATGAAAAGGGGCGGCGGTACGAAGGAAAGCCATTTGTGTCGCAATATCCGGAGTGGCCTCGAACAGGTAGGTTTTCTCCTCCCGGGTGTCCAAAAGGCCGAGTGAGACTACTTTTAAAGTTTCGTCCGGCTGGGTGTACAGGTGCGCACAGCAGGATTTGAAACAACCCATATGTGGGGCCCCTCCATCCTGCACATTTCCGAGGATGATCAACTCTACTGATGGGGGATCAGGCGCCTCAGTAGATTTGGGGAGGGAAGTTTCCTGCCCCCAGGCGGCGGACAGCGGCAGGAATGACAAAACAAGCGCACACACCCATGGGCTCCGCATATCTATTGAAGGGTTTCGCGGTATTTGGCCGTATTGCCCAGCAATTCACGGGCCGCCAGGATAGAAGGGTCGTGGTCCAGGTAATAAGCATAAAGCCCTTCCCGGTAGAAATACCTTTTTACGATTTCATCTTCCAGCAGCTTTTCGATTTCCGAGGCATTGGAGTCAAAGGCGTTGAATTTTTGTTTTTCCACCTTGGCCAAAAGGGATTTTAAGTCTGATTCTATATCGTCATTGAAAACAACCTCATCCCGCGAGGTGAGGGCTTCTTTGAGCTTTTTTTCGGTTTGGGTCTCAAAAGCGAAGTCACTCTTTCCGACAAACTCCCGAAAGTCTTTTAAGGTTTCGGCGGGAAGCTCAAATTCTGAAAGCTCCGCATAGTTGTTGTTATAGGAAAACACCGTGGCGTAATCGAAAATCAGCTGATTTTGCTGCAGGGCAGTTATAAGATCATTGGACCCGAGCTCCCGAACCGCTATATCGGGGACAACGCCACCCCCATCGGTAACGATCCGTCCGTTTTTCGTTTTGAATTCCCGGTAATTGGAATTCCGTACGGCATTGCCCTCATCATCCCGATTCCAGTAATCCAGGGACTGAATGCACCGGCCTGAGGGGGTGTAATACCGGCTTATGGTGACCTTCAGCTGTGTTCCATAGGTGAGTTTTAACGGGCGTTGCACCAGGCCCTTCCCAAAACTCCGCGCACCCATGACCACGGCCCGGTCCAAATCCTGCAATCCGCCGGATACAATCTCGCTGGCAGAGGCGCTCCGCCCATTAATCAGGACTACCAGGGGAATTTCCGTATCTACGGGTTGCTTGCGGGTCTTGTACTCCTCGTTGAATTTTTTAACCTTGGATTTTGTGGTTACGATCAGCTCTCCTTTTGGCACAAAAAGATTGGTAATATTGATCGCCTCTGAGAGTAAGCCCCCGGGGTTATCGCGAAGGTCGAGAATGAGTCGTTCAGCCCCTTGTTCCTTAAGGTCCTCCAGTGCTTCCTGCGTTTGTTCACTGGCCTTGGCATTAAACCGGGAGAGCACAATGTAACCCGTGCGCTCGTCCGCCATTTGATAAAAAGGGACGGCATCTACGTCTATGGATTCCCGCTCAATAACCGCAGTGCCCGTTTTCCCCTGCCTTTTGTAGGTTACGGTAACCTTCGAATTGTCTGCCCCCTTAAGCAGCTCCCCGGCGTCTTCTTTAAAATCCGCTACAGCAATGTCTCCGATTTTAATGATTTCATCCCCGGCTTTCAGCCCCGCCTTGTCGGCGGGATAGTCCTTATAGGGCTCCACAATAACCAATTTGTCCTTGTAGGAGCGCACCAGCGCCCCGATTCCGGAATACTCCCCGGCATTGCTGATTTTAAAGGCCTCCACATCCTGCTCATTCAGAAATTGGGTGTAGGGGTCCAAATCGTCCAGCATGCTCTTAATGGCCGTATCCATTAGGGCGGCCGGATTGGTTTCATCCACGTAGTTCATGTTGAGCTCTTTAAACAGGGTTGTAAAGATCTCAACCTGCTTTGCAATCTCGAAAAAACCACTTTTAAACCCTGTGGCGGTCAGGAAGACTGTCAGGGCCAGGAGGGGCAGGATCAGTTTGGGTTTGAGTAGTCGCTTCATGGGCTTCAAATTCATTTAGGACCGCCCGCATGGCCCGGGATATCCGGGCAAAATCAGGCGTATCTTTTCCAAGGTATAAAAATACAAGGGCAAAGGGTCTTTCCAAGGTGTTAAAATGCGCGGGCTTTCCCAGCCGATACGCCTCCCTTATGAGCCTCTTGATGTGATTTCGGTCGACCGCTTTTTTAAAACTGCGTTTAGGCACGGCAAAGCCCGCCTGAACCCGCACATCTTCGGGCAGGTCGGCCTGAAGGGCGTAAAGTGCCAGGGGGTAGGCTTTAAGCCGAACCCCTTTTTGAAAGACGGCTTCCCATAGTTTTTTACGGGAGAGTCGCTGTTTCTTTGGAAATTCAAACGTGGCCATGTCCAAAAATAACAATAAATTAGGGGTCGGCGTGAATGATATTTATCATAGAACTTGCCGGGGCCTTATGCTAAATTGCCCGAATGAGCCATAGGGTCAAAAACCAGTTTTTATGGGAACACAAACCGTCAAGCGATTAAAAGACGCCCCGGAGCGCAAAACCTATTTCTACCGGTTACTGACCGATTTGGAGGCCCTTGAACAAATGTTGAAAACCGGGGCCTTTACTACAGATCCGATTCATATCGGGGCCGAGCAGGAGTTTTGCCTGGTCAATAAAAACTGGGAACCCTCAAATCAGGCGGTCGAAATCCTGGAGGCGATAAACGAGTCGCATTTCACCGCGGAACTCACGCGGTATAACCTGGAGATAAACCTGGACCCTTTCCCTTTGAGCGGAACGTGCTTTTCGCAGATGCACAAACAGCTCAACACCCTACTCGACCACGGACAGGAAGTGGCCGAAAAGTTCAAAAACAACATCGTGATTACCGGGATACTCCCCACCATCAGCACCCGCTACCTGAAGGAGTCCTACATGACTCCGAAAGAGCGGTATAAAATACTTTCGGACGCCATTACAGAGGTAAAGGGCAGCAATATGGAGGTGCATATTAAGGGTGTGGATGAGATAAACCTCCATCACGACTCTATAATGTATGAGGGTTGCAACACCAGCTTTCAGGCGCACCTGCAAATTGACCCCGATGATTTTGCAAACACCTATAACTGGGCCCAGGCCATTGCCGGGCCTGTGTTGAGTGTGAGTACAAATTCCCCAATGTTGATGGGGCGGGAATTGTGGGAGGAAACCCGTATTGCGCTGTTCACCCAGAGTGTGGATACCCGAAAAAGCACCTTCCTTTTGAATGAGCGCGAACCCAGGGTAGGCTTTGGAGCCGCCTGGGCCGAAGGAAGTGCGGCAGACTTTTTTAAAGAATCTATCGTCAGGTTTCGCAGCCTGATCTCAACAGATTTTGATCCGTCAGAC
>NZ_JBAVZJ010000018.1:0-2391 GCF_049588695.1 Robiginitalea sp. | reverse complement strand
GCTTCGGCCAGGGCGTCACATCCTTTTCCCCCATCAGCCCATCCTTCGCTGAGTTCTATGGGAACGCCGAGGGAGGCGCAGTGATCCATCAGCAATCGTCTTTCCGCGTCCGTATCTGAGGTGAAATTATTGAGCGCCACTACTACAGGGATGCCAAAACTCTGAAGGCTTTTCAAATGCCGCTCCAAATTGGGCAAGCCTGCTTTCAGGGCACCGGTATCTTCCTTAGTCAGTTCTGCCAAAGGTTTCCCCCCGTGGTATTTAAGGGCCCTTATGGTAGCCACCAGGACGATGGCCTTTGGCGATAAGCCGGCAGCCCGGCATTTTATGTTGAGGAATTTTTCCGCGCCCAGATCTGCTCCAAAACCCGCCTCAGTCACTACGTAATCTGCCAGGCTAAGGCCCATTCGGGTAGCCAGGACGGAATTGGTGCCCTGGGCAATGTTGGCAAAGGGCCCCCCGTGAATGATGGCCGGATTTCCTTCCAGGGTTTGTACGAGATTGGGTTTTATGGCATCTTTTAACAGGACGGCCATGGCACCTTCGGCCTTGAGGTCCCTGGCAAATACGGGCTTGCCTTCAAAAGTATCCCCAACGTAGATATTGCCACAGCGCTCCTGCAGGTCTTCAAAGTCATTGCTCAAACACAGGATGGCCATAATCTCCGATGCCGCGGTAATATTAAAACCTGTTTCCCTGGGAATCCCCCCGGCTTTTCCCCCAAGGGCCGCAATGATATTGCGCAACCCCCGGTCGTTCATGTCCATGCAGCGCTTCCACAATACGGTTCTCGGATCGATGCCCAGATTCCCTGTTTTGGCCTGGATGTTATTGTCGATCAAAGCCGCCAGGAGGTTGTTGGCCTTTTCAACCGCGTTGAAATCCCCGGTAAAATGAAGGTTGATATCCGCCATGGGAATGACCTGGCTATAGCCGCCACCTGCCGCACCTCCCTTGATGCCGAAAACCGGGCCAAGGCTGGGTTCCCGGATGACTGTAAGCGCCTTTTTACCGATGAAGTTGAGCCCGTCTCCCAGGCCTATGGAAACTGTAGTTTTCCCTTCGCCTGCGGGGGTTGGGGTGATCGCTGTAACCAGGATGAGGTTGCTTTTGGAAACCTGGCCGGAATCGATCAGGCTTAAGGGAAGTTTCGCTTTGTTACTCCCGTAATATTCTAAGATTTCTTCTGAGATGTCTACTTTGGAGGCAATATCGCGAATGTGTTTCGCCTCTATGCTTTGAGCTATTTGCAGGTCGGTCATCAGGTTTCTTTAATTATTGTGGTTAGGAACTCAAGTTACAACGATTTTCCCGGGGCTGATCAGGCCAACTCAACCAAATTCCTCCCGGTTTGAGCTAAATTAAGTAATGGCTTCAGGTTCAATCGAGGTAATCCAGGACCAATTGATATTTTTCAGGGTGCCCTGTTAATTCATTTTCAGAAAATTCGGGAGCCATAGAGGCATTGTACGGGTAACCGCCATCATCTGAGGTGAGTTTTCGATATCCCTGACTCCACACAAAGAGGGGCTTCCAATCTCCCTTATTTTGCATGTCTGCTACAGTGGAAACAGGTATGTACAGGGGGAGCTTGACCACGGTTGTGTTGGAAAGGGTTTTTCCGTTATCATCAATAATCAGCAGGTTGCATCCCCCGCTCCCACAGACCATGGGATCCATGATGTAAAGCAGGTATTCTTCAGTCTGGTAATTGTTATCCAGATCGATTTGGAGCTCCATAAAACGCATATTATCTAATTGTTCTTCCGTGTATCCGAATTCAAGGACCTCTTTGACCTGCTTAAGGCGGGTCCTGTCTGATGTATTTACCCTTTTTATCAGGATGTTTTGCCTGTACATTTTCATCTCCTTATCGTATTGTTCACAGGACACCACAGGCATCTTCATTACCGGTTTCCCCGATTCATCAATAAGGGCAATTCCATCTGGTCCAATGGTATAGTCCCGCTGCTCCTCATAGCGTTCACCCTCTGCGAGATATGTTATTGTCGTCTGCAGCCGGTTTTTGTCTTCCCGGTATATCCCTTTGAAGGATCCACGGGAACCGTCAGTCCCGTAAGGCGAAGACACAAAGGTACCCTCGGCAGAATCTCCATCCGTAACCGTAAAGCGCAAGAAATTATAATTGAACCCCTCCGAATCTGCAATTGTAATGGCAGACTTACTGACAAAGCAGAATTCTCGCGAATCGACCATCTCCCCTTTAGAAACTTCAGCCTGAGGGTTGGCCGTTTCTTCGGCCGGGACTTCCATTTTTACATTGGGGGTTTGGGCAGATTCCGTTGTTTTCGGATCTCCTTTACATCCTGTCAAAGCGGCCAGGCCCAGTAAAGTGAGCGATATTCTTGCCGACATATTTAAGCTTATTTT
>NZ_JBAVZJ010000017.1:0-2091 GCF_049588695.1 Robiginitalea sp. | reverse complement strand
CCTTTTTCAAGGGCGGCCTTGTCGAGTTCTTCCAACAGGAATTCGTTGTAGTCTTTTTCGCGGAAGGCCTTTTCCTGTTCGGCCCGTAGTCCTTCTAATTTCTTTTGGGTACTCAGATACAACTCCCTGGCCACACTATATTCCACAAGCAGACCAGAATTCCCCGCAATGGCATCCACCACGTGCAACTGGAAGTCATGATCTGTCAACTCGAGGGTCTGATGTTGGGAATGCACATCAATCAAATGGCTTCCCAGGCCCGAAAGAATATTGAGGGTAACAGGGCTGTCATTGACAAAAGCACGGGATTTTCCACTGGGCTGAATCTCCCTTCTGAGAATAGTCATCGTATCGTAATCCAGGTCGTTTTGGGTAAAAAATTCCTTTAATTTAGGATAACGCTCCAAAGCAAACTCCGCTTCCACGATACATTTTCGGTCCTTATCCCGCAGGGCAGAACGGTCTGCACGACGGCCCAGAACGAGCCCCAGGCTCTCGAGCAGGATGGATTTTCCTGCTCCGGTTTCTTCTGTAATGGTCGTGAAACCGGCCTCAAATCGAACCTGCAGGTCCTCAATCAGGGCGTAATTTTTTATTGAAAGTCTTGCAAGCACAAGGGCAGTTGTTTAAACAACTGTAAAGATAGAATTTCAAACCGCAAAAAAGATGGTGCTAATAGGTTATTTGATTCCAGGTGCTTGCGTAGAACGGAGCCACCCGGTTCAGGGTCTCCTTGAGTTGTACGATATCTACCTTGGGGCCATCGGAAAAAATATTCTGTATCTCCTCGGACTTGGCGTCGAAGAAGGTTTGAATCAGAAATGCATTCGGACGTCTTTGAATGAGGGTTTCAAACAGTCGAAGGGAGCCCGCTATGATTTGTTTTCCGGTACTGTTGTTATCCGCCATTATATCCAGTCCCTTCCGGTGATAGTTGTACAGGGCGATACGATACTCCCGAAAAGTATTGGACAACAGGTTGTCTACAAGCTGAAACCGGCTGCGGTTGTTCGATGCGGTTTGTCCCCAACCCGCAGAATTGATTCCCTGAGCCTGAGTAACAATGCCCTGGGCAGTTTTATAGTAGTCTGTTCCGCCCTCAAGTTCAAAAGTATCGGCATCCAATCCCAGCATGATATAAATATAGTAGGAGATCACTCCTATAAGATTGGAGTCCAGAATGTTTTCATTGTAAACCAGCGGCTGGTACTCGATATATTCAAAATTAAACTGGTCGTCCTTGTAGTTAAAAACGGGGGTTTGATAACTGCTGTTGAAGACCGGTCTGGAAGATTGGACCTGGATATTGGCCTGAAACCGGCTCGACTCAAAATTTTTGACTGTAATAAAAATACGACAGTCCAATTTTTCGTTCTCCTGAACCACGCGCTTTGTCCAGCGGGTTTTATTGACGAATTCCATCAGAGAACGCTCCAGGGTGGTAAAAACCTGCTGGTTGGTTTGTGAAACCTGATCCGCATTCACGGTTACCGTACAATTGAGCTCCTGCCCCTGCAGGATGGAGGCAATACAAAACCCAAATACCAGTAAAAGATTAGTCCTTAAGACGCTTGTGAATTTCATGTAGCAAATCCCTGGCCACTTCGGCCTTGGTTTTTAATTCAAACGGAGTTATCTCAGAATTCTTGTCTATAAAGGTGACTTTGTTTGTATCTGATCCAAAACCTGCTCCCGAATCCCTGAGGGAGTTCAATATTATGGCGTCCAGGTTCTTTTCCTGGAGCTTCTTTTTGGCATAATCCAGTTCATTCTCCGTTTCAAGGGCAAAACCTACGAGATACTGTCCGGTTTTCTCACGCCCCAGGGATCGGATAATATCCGGGTTACGAACCAGGTTGACCTGCATGGTATCCCCGGTTTTTTTAAGCTTTTCGGCCGCCGGATGTTCCGGCCTGTAGTCCGCCACAGCTGCGGCCCCAATTACAATGTCCATTTCCTGAAAATACCTGTGGACCTCTGTATACATCTCTGAGGCAGAAACTACGGGAACTACCCGGATTTGAGGATCTGAGACCGTAAGGGCCGTAGGTCCGCTCACCAGTGTAACTTCAGCACCCATAGCAAGAGCGA
>NZ_JBAVZJ010000016.1:0-1665 GCF_049588695.1 Robiginitalea sp. | reverse complement strand
ATGCCAGTGCGTCAGACGGGCAGAAAGCAATGGGGAATGGGAAAACTCCAGGGTGAGATCCCCGTTTATTTCGTGAATATTGATTGTACCATATATATCGGACTCATAGGTGCCTGCCAGGTTTTCGATACCGATAGACGGCTTTGTATTCAATACCCGTTTTGCTTTGCGATCTGCAATACGCGTGTCTTTGGCCCTATTTTCGTCCGTGCGTTTCAGGTAATCGGCGGACCAGTCCTTCTCAGTTTCCACACCAAGGAATCGATCCAGGGCGTAATACGTAGCCGCCATTATCGGGCTTTTGACCCCGTTGGTGAGGACAACCACTCCCAGATTTTCGTCGGGGATCAGGGTTACTGCCGTGATCATACCGTCGTAGCCGCCCGTATGTCCGACCCGCATGCGCCCGTGGTAATCACTTAAACCCCAGCCCAGCCCATAGGCGTTGAAATGCCTGCCAAAGTCATTTGGGGAGGTGTGGTCCACCATGTGGTTGTTGTGGGGAGTCCAAACTGTATTTCGGGTGCGTTTGGAAAGTAGGGTATCCCCGTCGTGAATCCCGTTATCCAGATTGAAAACCATCCATTTCGCGAGGTCAGAAACACTCGAAACCAGCCCCCCTGTGGCGGCGACATTGTCCCAGCTGGTCCAGGGGATGGGGTAATTTCCCGTTTCATTCCGGGCATGGGGGGTGGCATAGTTTCCCTTGGCCTCCAGTTCTTTTACCGAGGCTATGGTGCGATCCATGCCCAGGGGCTGCAGGATACGTTGTTCAACATTTTCAGCCCAGCTTTTACCCGTGACCGTCTCTATGATTTCCCCTGCTGCGATAAACATCAGGTTTGAATACCCATAACCGGAACGGAAAGCGTACGCCTGGGGAACGTGTTTATAACGCTTTATGAATTCCTCGGCCGGCAACTCGGACTTATACCAGATATTATCCCCGCTAAAAGTCCCAAGACCCACCCTGTGGCTGAGGATATCCCGGATAGTCGTGTGTTCACTGACCCAGGAATCGTATAAGTCAAAATAGGGGAGGTATTTGCGGACGGGATCGTCCCAGTCGAGTTTTCCTTCCTGTACCAGCATGCCTATGATAGCTGAGGTAAAGGCTTTGGAATTGGAGGCAATGGCATAGAGGGTATTGGCGTCCGGAGCGCCCTGCTTCCCAACTTCCATAACCCCGTAGTTCCCTGTAAATATTAATTCCCCGTCTTTGACAATCCCAATGGATGCGCTCGGGATGTCCCAGTCAGCCACCATTTTATCGAAGTACTTATCCAGTTTACGCAGGTCGACATCGGCGGTTTTCTGGGACTGGAGGGCCACTGGCAGCAAGAACAGCAGGAACAAGAATGTAGTGATTTTCTTCATACCTAAATGTAGCAATTTTGGTTGGAAGAGAGATGGAATATGGTTTTACTATTATCAGTATTTCCTGACTTCAATTTTGCTTAGGGCTGCGATCTATTGGACTTAAATTCCTTGTCCAACCTCACCAAAAGGGCGTGCTCTATTTTGTTTTATTTGCGCTGTTCATTCCAGTTATTGATTTGCAGGGCTATTACAATTCCAAGGACATCGAGAATTATTTCTCCAATCGCGTACTTCAGGTATCATCCGGTATTGTTTTTCGTCATAAGGTCGTAACGTATTTTTCGA
>NZ_JBAVZJ010000015.1:0-2449 GCF_049588695.1 Robiginitalea sp. | reverse complement strand
TTTTTTTGGGAATAGCTTATGGTTCGGGGGTTTTTATACCGACAAACTATTTGAAACCAACGAAGTAGGCCTCCGGTTTTATGATTTTCGCAAAATCCCGGAGGTCCGGATCAGAATTCGGGACATCCTGTCATAATATCGGACAGGTAATGGTCCTCAACTGAATGATATTTTCTTAACTTAGAAAGCAGCAGGAGATTTGGGGATGGGAAAAAGTCAACCTAACCATGACCGTCGACACATTTATCAATTATTTGGTGATCGCTGGAGTTGTCCAGGGGTTTCTGTTTAACCTGATCACCCTATTCTTTGGAAAAAAGTATGGGCCGGTCGTATTGTACCTCAACCTTGTAGTCCTCTTTATATCCCTGAACAATTTGCAGTCGTGGCTTCGGGTTATGGGATACGCCTCCGACCATTTCTTTATCAAGAGCATGGTCATTCCCTGGTACTTGCTCATATTCCCCAGTTTCTATAATGTTTTCCGCCATTACCTGGGGGTACTTTCAAAAACACGGAATTATATGCCCTGGGTACTTGGGCTTTTCCTGGTTGAGGTAATCATTCGGGCAGTGCTGGTCCTTATGAACAGTTCCCTGGGGTCAGAAACTTTGGCGGCCCGGGTGGAATCCTATAATGTAGTTGAGGAAATCATCAATATTTCTATATGTTTGTTTATCTACCTGAAGGCGGCCCAGCTGGTTTTCATGCGACAGGACTGGTACCGTAAATTCCTCACCTTCGACAGTATCGGATGGATCAAGGCTTTTATTATCCTTGGGCTTTCCATCATGCTCCTTTGGATATTCGGCCTGTATTTAAGGGCGACTACGGGGTATGATATTTCCGTCTACCATCCCCTCAGACTGGCCTCCTCTTTCCTGCTCTACTGGATCGGGTACCAGGGACTCTACCGGTATAATATTGTTCAGGACAGAATCCTTATTCGAAAGTCCCTGCAGCAAGACTCAAAGCGACTGCCTACTCGTGAGGCGGAGTCCAATGAACGATTGCATGAAAAACACCTGGGAGAATTCAATCGGATCCGTGAAGATTTAGTTCAGAACCGCAAATACCTGGATCCGGACCTGACCCTGGAAAAACTTGCCAAAGAACAATTTGTCAGCAGTGGTCATCTTTCCCGGATTATTAACCTTTACGGGAACAGAAGCTTCAATGATTTTATCAATGAACTGCGCGTGGAACAGGCCAAGACCTTTCTCTCCGATTCGGAGTATAGCCCATATACGATTGTTTCCATTGGCCTGGAATGCGGCTTTAACTCAAAGTCTACATTCTATAGCGCCTTTAGGAAATTTACCTCCCAGACACCTTCGCAATACCGGGAAGACCAAACATAGGGATACCTGTGCATCGTTCTTTCCCGAACTTTTAACGGGCCTTTACCGTTAAGGCGATATAGTTTTGCAGCATAGGGGAAGGCAGACAGGTTTATTTAAACCATATACAGTATTTTTGACCCCATGGAAGAATGGTACCACTACCTGCTTTTAGTTGGGGTAGGCTTCGTAGTAGGTTTTATAAATACCGTGGCGGGAGGAGCTTCCCTGATATCCCTTCCCATATTGATTTTTTTGGGCTTGCCGCCCGCAGTAGCCAACGGGACCAACCGGGTAGCTATCGTACTGCAAACGGCCATCGCTGTGGCAGGGTTCAAAAGTAAGGGGGTCAGCACCTTTCCTTTTAATATCTATCTGGGTATTTCCGCCTTATTCGGCTCTGTTATCGGAGCCTATATAGCGGTGGACATCAAGGGGGAAACCTTTAACCGCATTCTTGCCATCATTATGGTGGCCGTTGTGCTGATCATTATCTTTAAGCCCAGGGTCAAGATCGCTGAGCTCGGGGAACGTATCACCGGGAAGTATCTCTGGATAGGGATGCTGGCCTTTTTCTTTATTGGGATATATGGTGGTTTTATCAACGCGGGTATCGGCTTTATTATCATTTTGTTCCTGCACTATGTTCACAGACTGTCCCTGGTGCGTACAAATGCCACCAAGGTGGCCGTGGTTTTTATCTATACCCTCGCGGCCCTTGTTGTTTTTGCGCTCAACGATAAGGTAATCTGGAAGGTAGGTCTCGTCCTTGCCCTCGGCAATGGATTGGGAGCCTGGTTTTCCAGTCGGATTTCCGTGGACAAAGGGGATGGGTATATTAAAATATTTCTAATAGGCATGGTGCTTATCATGGCTGTAAAACTTTGGTTTTTTACTTAATAAATGTGTGAAGATGGAAGAAACATTAGGTTCTCTGTATTGGCGATATGCCGTTAAAAAATTTGATCCGGCCCGGGTGTTAGCAGAGGCTAAAGTCCAACAATTGGGAGCGGCATTTAATCTTACAGCTACCTCATATGGCCTGCAACCTATACGATTGGTCATATTGCAGAATAAGGAGATTCAGGAATCCCTGGTATCCAGCGCCT
>NZ_JBAVZJ010000014.1:0-9029 GCF_049588695.1 Robiginitalea sp. | reverse complement strand
TCACTCCCCTGTTTTATCCACGGTTTTGGGAATCCTGATTTTTGTGGCTTTTCTGGTGCAGTACCTGCCTCAACTCAGAACACTGAATCTGACCCCGGACATGCTTAATTTCTTTATGTTGGGCCTGGCCATACTTTTGCATGGGAACATTCGAAGTTTTTTACAGGCTACCCAGGAGGCCATCGGAGATACGGCCGGAATCCTTATTCAGTTTCCGCTTTATTTCGGGATCATGGGAATCATGACGGAAAGTGGTCTGATCCACCGGATTTCTGATTTTTTTGTAGCCGTGAGCACGGAAAGGTCATTCCCTGTTTTTACGTTTTTCAGCGCAGGCCTGGTTAATGTTTTTGTCCCGAGTGGGGGTGGGCAATGGGCCGTACAGGGCCCGATAATTCTGGAGGCGGCCCAGCGCCTCGGGGTATCGCTTCCGAAAGCTGTCCTGGCCCTTTCCTATGGAGATCAACTCACCAATATGTTGCAACCCTTTTGGGCCCTGCCACTTTTGGGGATTACCCGGTTAAAGGCTCGTGAGATCCTTCCCTATACTTTGCTTTTTATGTTTGTGGGGGGGGTAATTTACCTGGGCGGTTTGTGGTTTTCCTGATCGTTCAGTATATTTTGAGTTAAAAATCAGTCACTTTGAAATCCCAGCATATTCCCGTTCCCATCCTGACCCGGCGCTTGCTATTTCCCCCAGTAACCCAGGCTACTTCGGAAGGATTATTGGCTGTTGGCGGAGACCTGAGCACGGATCGCCTGATGCTGGCCTACCGCAGTGGTGTGTTTCCCTGGTTTAGTGATGACTCCCTGTTGTTGTGGTGGAGCCCCGACCCCAGGGCAGTCCTTTTTCCGAATAAACTTAAAGTCTCCCGGAGTATGCGGCGGTTACTCCAGAAGGATCGCTTCAGGGTCA
The DNA here is from genome assembly GCF_049588695.1 of Robiginitalea sp. GTDB lineage: Bacteria > Bacteroidota > Bacteroidia > Flavobacteriales > Flavobacteriaceae > Robiginitalea. Next base: position 8,113 of record NZ_JBAVZJ010000014.1, on the reverse strand, counting down.
CCCGAAATCGAAATTTTACAGAGGTAATTACGCATTGCGCCCGGGTGGGGCGCGGGGAGCAGGAGGGAACCTGGATTACAGAACGCATGCTACAGGCCTATGGAGAATTACATAATCTGGGGTACGCCGTTTCTTATGAGGTATGGGAGGACAACAAACTGGTAGGCGGTCTTTACGGTATCGACCTCGGGCATGTTTTTTGTGGTGAAAGCATGTTCAGCCTGGTTTCCAACGCTTCTAAAGTGGCTTTTATCCACATGGTGCGGGAATTGGAAGTTCAGGGATATACTTGTATCGACTGCCAGGTGTATTCACAACACCTGGGTACCCTGGGAGCCGAGGAAATTCCGAGGGAGGCCTTTTTAGAAATACTTACAAATTCAGGATAAGGGAGGAAAGCAGAAATAGAACTGGGCGCCCTTCCAACCAAAACCCGACCCTGCGATACTCTGTTCCAACCTGTATTTTCGCCGTTTTATTCGCTAAATATCCAAGCCAGCCGCTGGCACGCAGACCGTAGACAGGTCGGATTCCTTTACCTACGGAGTTAAGGGCTTCCAGGTTTCCAACCCAGTAGAGTTCTCCAGGGTCGAGTTTTTCACCCTGTAAAGGGCCGTCCGCTGCAAACCGGTATCTGAAACGGTGCACGGTACGTGCGGGAAGAATACGCTGTTCTGTGCGAAATCGATGTCCGAATCGAATGGAATGCTTGCGGTGGATAAAATTGAATTGCTGGGTCAGGCGCAGCTCATTTTGACCGGGTCCTTCAAAAGGTTCCCTTAGCCGGTACATTATTCCCAGGCCAATACTGCGTTGGCGCGGCAGTTTAAAGTTTGAAAAGTGTGCGAGATCCAGATGGATCGTCCCAATGCCCGAATCGATTGGATTTAAGAAAAGAGTGCGCTGGGCAAATGAAAAATTATGGGTATAGGCCGGACTTAACGAATAGTTCATGGAAATCCGGGGTTGCAGAAACCCTATAAGATCGTCCTGCCCCCAGCATGAGCCGGAATAGAAAGCCAAACAAATAACCCACATCCTTTTAATAAAGGACATGATCGTAATTTGGGGGTAGGGATTTGCGCTGATTTAAAAACTTCCCTTCAAAATCAAAGAGGATTTCAAAGTCCATATAGTGCCCCGTAGTTTTGGCATGAACCATTACCTCATATCGGATTTCCGGGAGCATCAGGTTTTGGAAGGCATTTCTAAAGGTTTCTTCTGTGGAGGCAAAGGCCGTCCTGGGATATTGTTGCTGGATTTTTCGAATCTTATACTTCGAAAAGTGTTTTTTCAAATACGCTTCCATGGCCTGATAAGTCGCTTCGGGTATATCTACCTCGGAAATCCCCACTTCAATGTCCTCCAGTACATCTTTGTCGTTGAATTCCACACTGTACTTTAGCTTGTCCCGCTTGAATTTGATTTCGTAAGACTGTTTGCTGCTGTCGATTTCTTTATAGTAGCGCAGTTTTCGAACCCCGTTGAGAAAGGGCTCCGCAAGGACCAGGGAAGCCTGTGGAAACTGGGATTTCTTAATGCGAAACTCCCGCTCGTATTTCGCCTGTGCATTGAGGGTACAACAGAACGCCATGGCGAGGAGGGTGAGGATTCTATACTTCATTATACCTAAAACAATTAATTTCATGATCATTTACCATTCCCGTGGCCTGCATCATGGCATAGACAATAGTACTTCCTACAAAGGTAAAACCTCTTTTCTTTAAATCTGCGCTCATACGATCAGAGAGTGGGGTTTTGGCCGGTGCCTCCCTGTAGTTGCTAAATGCATTTCGGATTTGCTTCCCATCTGAAAAACTCCAGTAGTACGAGCTAAAGCTCCCGAAATCTTTTTGCACGTTAAGGAATGCCCGGGCGTTGGTGATACTTCCTTTGATTTTCAAGCGGTTTCGGACGATTCCCGCATCAGCTAACAAGGCTTCGTATTTATCACTACCGTACAGGGCAATCTTTTCAGGATTAAAATTGTCAAACGCGGTGCGAAAATTTTCCCTTTTTTTCAAAATGGTGATCCAGCTTAACCCAGCCTGAAAGGTTTCGAGCAGCAGGAACTCAAAAAGCTTCTGATCGTCCGTAACCCGGACGCCCCATTCCAAATCGTGATAGGCCTCGTAAAGAGAATCGCCTTTACACCAGCCACATCGGTGTTTCTCCATGAGTTAAATATACGTAATCCTATGGCTTCGAACGCATTTTATTGATAGGAATACTTTCGTTAAATAATAGTTAAACTTTCATTTAATGATAGTAATGCTATTATATTTGCGGGTGAATAATCTGATCCTATGAAGCATCTGATCAATAATGTGAAGATTGCGGTGAATGAAAAGACCTACGTCAAGAATCCCGAATCTTCTGATTTGGGCAAGCGTATCGTTCAGAGTGGTATTGCACTGATTTCTGAGGTGGGATTTGAAAATTTCAATTTCAGGAAACTCGGGGCCCGGATCGGATCAAACGAGAGTTCGGTTTACAGATATTTCGAAAACAAGCACAAATTCCTGATTTACCTGTCTTCCTGGTATTGGGGATGGAAGGAATACCAGTTGGTCCTTACGACCAATAATATTCAGGATCCGGCCTATAAATTGGAAAGGGCATTGAATGTCCTTACGGAACCCGTGGAAGCGGATTCTTCATTTTCATACATAGACGAAGTGGCCCTGTACCAGATCGTCATCAATGAGTACTCAAAGTCTTTTTTGACCAAGGAAGTCGATCGGGAGAACAAAGAAGGTTATTTTGAGATATACAAACGGATGGTAGGGAGGCTTCAGGATATGATTCTGGCTGTAAAACCGGACTATCCTTATCCGGCAAGTCTCGCCAGCACGGTCCTGGAAGGTGCCATGCACCAGTATTTTCTCAAGGAACATTTCCCATCCCTTACAGACTGCGAGGATAAAGAGTCTGTTTACAAATTTTTCAGACACCAGGTATTCACTTCTCTAAACGTACAGATCGATGATTAAAAAAGTACTAACAGCCTGGCAGCGCTTGATCGGCCTATTGACACTGGAGAAAAAGGACGTTCTTCAGGTTTTTTATTACGCGATTTTTGCGGGGTTGGTGAACCTCTCATTGCCTTTGGGGATTCAGGCGATCATTAACCTCATCCAGGGAGCACAGGTGAGTACCTCCTGGATTGTTCTCGTGGTCCTGGTCACGCTTGGGGTCGCTTTTGTAGGGTTGCTCCAACTGATGCAGATACGGATTATTGAAAATTTGCAACAAAAAATATTTACAAGGGCTTCCTTTGAGTTTGCCTACAGATTTCCAAAAATAAAGATGGACCAGCTGCGCAATTATTATCCGCCCGAGCTCGCAAACCGTTTTTTTGATACCCTGACCGTTCAAAAATCGCTGGCCAAAATCCTTGTGGATTTCCCTGCCGCCCTTTTACAGATTATTTTCGGCCTGCTCTTACTCTCTTTCTACCACCCGTTCTTTATTATATATGGATTGTTACTTGTCCTCCTGATTTATGTCGTTTTTAAGTACACCTTCCAGCGCGGATTGGAAACGAGCCTCGATGAATCCAAGAATAAGTATAAGGTAGCCCACTGGATTGAAGAGGTAGCCCGATGTATCGTCAGCTTTAAGCTTTCCGGAAAAACCTCACATGCGATTGATAAAAATGACAGCCTCGTCAGTGCTTACCTGGATGCACGGGAGAGTCACTTTAAAATACTCGTAATCCAGTTTGTACAGATGATCGGGTTTAAAGTGCTCGTCTCTGCGGGGCTTCTCCTTATAGGGGGATTACTGGTGCTGAATCAGGAGATGAATATCGGGCAGTTTGTCGCAGCAGAAATTATCATCCTTTTGGTTATTAGCTCTGTGGAAAAACTCATCCTCGGTCTGGAGACTTTTTACGATTTACTGACTTCCCTGGAAAAACTCGGGCAGGTAGTCGATAAAGAACTGGAACCCGTGGGTGGCGAAAAGCCCTTTGAAGAGGGACGTGGCTTTTTCGTGGAATTAAAAGATATATCATACAAGATCCCCGAACGGGAGAAGAAAATCATCGATGGGGTAAACCTGGAAATCACACCTACCTGTACCATCCTCCTGAAAGGACCATCGGGCTCGGGTAAGTCTACCCTCCTTAGGTTGATTGCCGCTATCCTGGAACCCGATGAGGGACAAATTTTCATCAACGAGGTCTCCCTGAAAGGGGTGGATTTGAATTATTACCGGTCCCACCTAGGGAAGTCTTTACCCGAGGAAACACCTTTTGAAGGCACCATCCTGGAGAACCTGACTTTTGGAGATAAGAGTATCACCATGGAAGAGGTCTATTGGGCCCTTGAAAAGACCAAACTGATTTCTTTTGTCAAGGAACAACCTCAGGGTTTGAATACCGTTCTGTACCCGGAAGGGAAACAAATTCCCTTTACGGTGGGCAAAAAACTGGTTCTTGCACGGAGTATCCTCCGCAAACCAAAACTCTTATTACTCAAGGATCCACTGGATCATTTTAAGCCTCACGAGGCCAATGATGTTATGGATTTCCTGACGAATCCTGACAACGGATGGGCTCTGGTGGTCGTCAGTGAAAATGAGCGGTGGGCTTCCCGATGTGGAAGAGTAGTTTACTTTGAAGATGGTAAGATTCTAAAAGAGAACGGAAATGCTTAATATTTCACCGAGTAAATTGAACGAGAAGGTGGACCTGAACCGGTTTGAAGCCGTGCAAAAGGTTTTTCACCGGAGGCACTATAAGTATTTTAACCGGTTTCTACTGGCATTTGCGATTATTACTCTAATCGTACTATTTCTGCCGTGGACCCAGAATATCAAGGGGGAAGGATTCCTGACCACCCTGAATCCGGATCAGCGCCCGCAGACCCTTCAATCTCCCATCCCGGGGCGTCTTGAAAAATGGTACGTCCGGGAAGGAGACTATGTGGCAAAGGGAGATACAATCCTTTTTATGTCAGAGGTCAAGAGCGAATATTTCGACCCGAGACTTATTGAGCGTACTGGTCAGCAAATAGACGCCAAAACGATGTCGGTATCCTCCTACCAGGAGAAGGTTCGCGCCCTTCAAAACCAAATCAGGGCCCTTGAAAATGAGCGGCTGCTCAAGCTGGAACAAGCCAGGAACAAGCTTATTCAGGCCAAACTCAAGGTTCAAAGCGATAGTATTGATCTCGAGGCGGCCAGGACTAATATCAGTATTGCAGAACGTCAGTATAACCGTACGACCCAGTTGCAGCAGGAAGGTTTGAAAGCGGTGACGGATGTGGAGGAAAAGCGCCTGAAATTACAGGAAACCCAGGCCAAGTTGATTTCCCAACAGAACAAATTGCTCGCCAGTAAGAACGAGGTGCTCAATGCAGAGATGGAGATCGGTAGGGTGCAGGCAGAATATACCGATAAAGTCTCGAAGGCACAGAGCGACTTGTTTACGGCCCAATCCTCCCAGTTCGATTCTGAGGCCCAGGTGACAAAACTGGAAAATGAACGATCCAACTACGAACTTCGTTCGGAAATGTATTACATCCGCGCTCCCCAAAACGGTTTTGTCAACAGGGCGATAAAAGCTGGGCTGGGGGAAACCTTTAAGGAAGGGGAAGAACTGGTCAATATCATGCCCTCGGATTACGAAATGGCGGTAGAGACCTTTGTCTCCCCCATAGATTTACCCCTGATCCATCTCGGTGAGAAAGTCCGGATTCAGTTTGATGGATGGCCTGTTATTGTTTTCAGCGGATGGCCCAATGTGTCTTACGGAACGTATGGAGGTACGGTGGTAGCCATCGAGACATTTATCAGCCCGAATGGCAAATACCGCGTTCTTCTTGCGCCGGATGAAGAAGACCATCCGTGGCCCAGGGACCTGAGGGTTGGTTCGGGGGCCAATACCATCGCACTCCTGGAGGATGTCCCGATATGGTTTGAACTCTGGAGGCAACTCAACGGTTTCCCTCCGAATTACTACACACCTAATGAGGGTGTTGAAACAGCTAAAAAATAATATGCGGCTCAGACTCGTCTTACTGCTCTTTATCTGTTTTTCTTCCCTGACCCAGGCGCAACAGACGCAACAGGTGGACAGCCTTGTGCTCGGGTTCCGGGAGTATCTGGCTTATGTAAAGCAGTTCCATCCTGTAGCCCGGCAGGCACAAATCGTGCTTGGTGCTGCCGAGGCGAACCTTTTGCAATCCAGGGGTGGATTTGATCCGAAGCTGGAGGTGGATTACGACCGAAAGGAATTCAGTGGATCGGAATATTACGACCGACTGAATGCCACTTTTAAAATCCCCACCTGGTTTGGTGTGGAATTTAAGGGGGGGTATGATCAAAACAATGGAGACTTCCTGAACCCCGATGAATTTAATACGGAAGATGGTCTTTTTAGTGCGGGTGTTTCCGTCAACGTACTCAATGGATTATGGATCAATGAGCGTATGGCGACCTTAAAAAGGGCAAAACTCTTTGAGCAGCAAAGCGAGGCCGACCGGGATTTATTTGTGAATCAAATCCTCTTTGATGCTTCCGAGGCCTATTTCAAATGGTTGCAATCCTATAAAGACCTGTTGGTATTTGAACAATTCCTGGACAATGCGCGGCTGCGTTTTGACGGTATAAGGGAGAGTGCCCTTGCCGGTGATATCGCCTATATAGATACCGTGGAAGCAGGGATCGCAGTACAGAACAGGAGCCTCGGTCTGGAGCAGGCCCGGGTGCGCTACAGGAACAGAGCTCTGGAGCTCTCCAATTTTCTATGGTTGGATGACAACATCCCCATTGAAGTCCAGGAGGGGGTTACCCCGGAGATGAACCCGGGAGAGGAGGTCGACCGTGCATTGGAAATAGAAGGCCTGCCCGTGGATAGTTTTGCCCTGGAAGTGCATCCCAAACTCCGCTCTCTGGACTACAAAATACAAGGTTTGGAGGTAGACCGAAGACTTAAGGTCAACCAGTTGTTTCCCCAGATACAGCTGGAGTACAATTTTCTGACAGAGACCCCGGATCTCATTAATTCTTATGTCACCCAGGATTACAAGGGTGGGGTGACATTTAGCATGCCACTCTTTTTAAGAAAGGAAAGAGGTGCTTTGAAGCTGGCGCGTTTTAAGTTGCGGGATGCGGAATTTGAACGGGACAACGCCTGGGTAAGTATACGAAACAAAGTGTATGCACTCTACAACGAACTCGATTCATTCGAAAGGCAGAATGTACTCATCGATGGGATTGTTGTGGATTACAGCCGGCTTTTGCAAGCCGAAGAACGCAAATTCAGTTTTGGGGAAAGCTCCCTCTTTTTGATCAACTCCAGGGAGCGCGCACTGATCGATGCACGCCTGAAATCCAACGAAGTTCAAAACAAATATCTAATGGCCAAAGCGAAGTTGTTCCAGGCGCTCGCCATCAACCCGGATCTCAACCCCTAAGCCCGTAAACCTAAAAACGCTATGAAGCCCTTTAACTTTGTTTCAAAGGACGCTTTAAAAGAAGCCGTCTTTATCCTCAGCGGAATTGGGTGCGCGGCATTTGGGCTTGAGAGTTTTCTGCTTCCAAACCGTTTTATCGACGGAGGGGCGACGGGGATTTCACTCCTGATCGCTGAATTATTCGACCTCCCACTCTATATTCTCTTAATCGTGGTGAACATCCCCTTTCTTATCCTGGGGTTACGTGTTATCGGGCGCGGATTTACCATTAAAGCCGGAATTTCCATCATTGGGTTGGCCCTTACACTGGTTTTGGTGGATTTCCCTGAAATTACCGAGGACAAGCTTCTGGTGGCGGTTTTCGGAGGATTTTTTCTCGGAGCGGGAATCGGGCTTTCGATTCGGGGGGGTGGCGTGTTGGATGGCACGGAAGTACTGGCCATTTATCTCAGTCGCAAAACGGCCCTGAAAATAGGAGATGTTGTCATCCTGATTAATATTGTGATTTTTCTTGCAGCGGCCTATTTTCTGTCGATCGAAGCAGCCCTGTATTCGATGCTGACCTATCTGGCAGCTTCCAGAACCCTGGATTTTGTTGTGGAGGGTATAGAGGAATACACAGGCGTTACGATCATTTCCGGGGAGTCTGAGGAGATTCGGGAAATGATCATCGAAAAAATGGGACGTGG
>NZ_JBAVZJ010000013.1:0-2235 GCF_049588695.1 Robiginitalea sp. | reverse complement strand
GTTCGGGATAGCGTCCGCTGTGAAGGGTATACACAGTGCTTCGTTCTTGAAGTCCGGAGATCTGGTCCCTGATAAAGGTTTCGGAATAGGCGAATTTCTGGGACCTTGTAATGCACAAATTCATAGGGATGCTTTATAGTCGCATTCGAATTATATTTTGAAAATACGCTCTTTTTTTGAGTAGAGGCAAAAACGCATGGTATTCCTGCGTTATGCGAGACGGCTTTATTGGTTTAACGGGTCCCGGCCTTCAGCGCCAGAATAGTGTTAAGGGCCGGGGTTGAAGAGAATACAAACCGGCGTCGGGGCCTCTGCCTGGTCGACGTAGGTAAGCAGGCCGGAGTTTGAATCCCTTTGAAATGAAACAACTGTATTGGTGGTTTGGTTAGCCACCAACAAAAACCTGTCCCCGGGAGAGAGGCTGAAATTCCTGGGTGTTTCCCCACGGGTGGGTTCATGTGCCAGGAGTTTCAGTTCACCCGTTTCAGGGTCCACGGAATAAACAACGATACTGTTGTGCCCCCTGTTGGAAGCATATAGGAATTTCCCGTCTGAAGAGATATGGATATCCGCACATGTATTGTCTGTTTCGGAACCCTCGGGTAAGGTCGAAATCGACTGGGTTATTTTGAGCGTACCGGTTTCAGGTTCCTTTTTCAACAGGGATACCGAAGAACTGAGTTCGTTAACCACATAGATCCAGGGCTTTTGAGGATGGAAAGTCAAATGCCGGGGCCCCGCACCGGGCTCCAAAGAAAAAGTCTGAGGCTCCCGGGGTGTAAACTTCTGGGATTGCGTATCGATTTCCGAGAACCACAACTGGTTTGTCCCCAGATCTACTGAGATAAGCCCCTCGTCTTGTGTAAACCAGCCGGAGTGGGCGTGGGGGCCTTCCTGCCTGGAGTGTTGCCCGCTTCCCTGGTGCTGTTGTACATGGAGCAGGTCCGACAGTTTTCCGTCATCCTGAATTTTTAAAAGGCCCATATTTCCGCCGCTGTAGTTGGCAACCAGGACATATCCCTCCGGATTCACGGCGACATGGCAGGGATGGGCCCCACCTGTGGGTTTTTGATCTAAAAATGTAAGGCTGTCTTTTCCTATGCGAAATGAGCTCACAAAGCCGGTCTGGTCGTCATTGCTGACTTCATTGACGCTTAGCAGATAGCGCCCGTCTGGGGACAGGGTAAGGAAGGAAGGATTTTCAGCCTCTGCCATAAGTCCTGTCTTTGAGAGTTTACCGTCTGTCGATAAACTGTATTGATATATCCCCTGACTCTCCCCGTCTGTGTAAGTGCCCAGGTAAAAATGCATATCTGGCTTGGTTTGTTCTGCCCTTTCCTGAACGGCATCTTTAGCAGATTCTGGGGAAGGCCCTTTACAATTCACGGTAATTATCAATACAGTGCATAAGGCTGGTATAAATCGAGGCATAGGATTAGGATGTCATGTGTGGAATACAATATTAAATGAATTTAGAGGATTTCCGGGAATGTTGAGTAGACCTGGATTTTAAGCGAAACAAAAAAAACCGCCTCCTTTAATGGGAAGCGGTTTTCTATTGCTGATTGGCAAGTAGTCAATTCTTCCAGACAAACCCTACATTCACAGAAAAGAAGGGCAGGCTGGGAACATCGCTCCCGGAGGCCACGTACTGGTATCGCACCGCAGCGCGAAGGCCAACGCTATAGCCTATTTTATAATCGATTCCGAGCTCCGGCCGAAGTCCGAACTGCCAGGCCGTGTTCTGATCGGTGAATAAACCAATATCTCGTTCAAATCGGTTGTAGACCAGCCCGATACCCAGGGAGGCATAGGGTTCCACCTTACCCGAGGAATTAAAGTAATAAGTACCTGTCCCAAACAAGGGAAAACTGTTGAGGTAGTTGTAGCGGAATCCTGAGACGGTTTCCGTTCCGGTGGTTTCCGTTACGTAACCAACGTCTTCACTAAAAACCTGCCATCCCGTACTGAAACCAACACCAAGATTTTCTTTAATCAGATAGGAATAATCAATACCGACACCCCTCCAGCTTGTCGATCCAAAATAGTCCGAAGTCTCTCCGGTTGGAAAGGCCACGCTGTATGTAATGGCAAACTTGGATTGAGCATAGGATGTTATGGTGAACACCAATAAAAGCATTGCAATTGTAAATCGAGTTCTCATAGAATTTTGCTTTTAATTGTTGGCAAATGGGGGTTGATCAAAGGCCTGGTCGAGGTTTCGGTCAATACGAC
>NZ_JBAVZJ010000012.1:0-8827 GCF_049588695.1 Robiginitalea sp. | reverse complement strand
GATATGAACAGCCTTTGTATACGAAAGAACCTCCTTTTGGGGCTCCTGATGTTTGCGGACCTGATGCTGATGGCTCAGGATGTGCAGCCAAGGGTTTACGCGCCGGCACCTTCAGGGGTAAATGTTCTTACGCTGGGGTATGCCTATTCTACCGGGGCCATGCTTTTCGACAAGACCATCCCCATAGAAAATGTTCAGGCGGATATCAACAGTTTTAACGCTGCATACTCCAGATCTACAGCCCTGTTTGGTAAAGCAGGCCGGTTCGATGTAGCGGTGCCATTAGTATCGGGCCGTTGGGAGGGGCAGGTGCTGGAAGAGATGGAGCAGACCTCCCGTTTTGGCATGGGCGACCCGTCGCTGAGGTTTGCATATTTTATCAGCGGGGCCCCTGCCTTGTCCCCCGAGGAGTTTGCAGGATTCCGGCCAAAGACCATTGTGGGCATTACCATGCGGATGACCCTGCCCCTGGGGCAATATGACCCTGAAAAACTCATTAACCTGGGCTCCAACCGTTGGGTATTCAGCCCGCAAGTTGGGGTGTGGCATGTGGCTGGCGGTTTTACCCTGGAAGCCTATGCCGGCGTCTGGTTTTTTATGGACAACACAGCATTTCTTGGGGATCAGGTACGTTCCCAGGAGCCGCTTTATACCTTTCAACTGCATGCTTCTTATGAATTTAGGGGAGGTGTTTGGATCGCTGCTTCCACCCGCCAGAGCCTCGGCGGGGTGGTTACCGTGGACGATGGGGACCGGCTCGATCCCGAAAGCAACAACCGGGTGGGCCTTGCCCTTTCCATACCCGTAGGACGAAGATATTTTATCAAACTGCTGGGTACGACCGGGGTCACCGCCTCCGTGGGCAATGACTACGATACTGTGGGGCTTGTCTGGCAGGTGGTGTTTTAGTTTTCTATCGTTGGGCTTCAGAGGTATCCTCTTCAAAATCAAAGACAACGCCTTTTGAAAAAGGACTTTTTGAATTCTTGCTGTCGATATGTTTTGTCCCTTTAATCAAAAGGTTGGGTTAAAGAAGAAAATAGACCTAATTTCGTAAGGCATGGAATATCTCAGACAAATCGGACAGTTTAATGCCCCCTATGTATTTTGGTCATCCGTGGTCCTTTTTGCGGTTATCTTCGTGCGCTATCTGATCTTCTCCGGGGTGTACCATCATTTCTTCCACAATTGGCTGGGGGATAAATTCCGGCATCGCTTTCTGAGTGTTTCAAAATTGGGAAATGCACAAATTAAAAAGGAGGTATACAGATCTGCGATTAGTGCTGCCATCTTCACAGTCCTGGGTATGGGGATGATCATTTTATGGCAGCGGGGACATACGGCCATTTATACGAGTTTTGACGACTATCCTCTGTGGTATTCTGTAGTGAGCGTAGTACTCGTACTGGTTATACAGGACACCTTTTACTACTGGCTCCATCGCTGGATGCACCTGCCCAGGGTGTACAGGTGGGTGCACAGGGCACATCATATGAGTTTACAAACTTCGGCCTATACCTCATTTTCCTTTCATCCCCTGGAATCTTTATTGCAGGCCCTTGTTATCCCGGTTTTGGTCCTGTGGTTGCCTTTGCATATTGGTGTTATCCTGGGGATCCTGTTGTTTATGACACTTTCGGCGACCATCAGCCACGGGGGTGTGGAGATATTTTCCGCTAAATGGGCCCGGCACCCGATGGCGAGATGGCTGATCGGGGCGGCACACCACGACGACCATCATAAAAAGTTTAACTATAACTACGGGCTTTATTTTACCTTCTGGGATGTCTGGATGGGTACCGAGACGCCGGACTTTAAAGAGCGTTTTGAGAAATTGACTGCAAAAAAGAAGACTGTCTGAATAGGGGCAGATTCCGGATGATCAAAGCGTATAAATAAACCGGAAGGTCAGAAAACGGGGCTGTATAAAGGTTTCAGACACAAAAACCGACAAATTGTTGGCGCTGTTGCGCACCTGGGAATCGATGTCGAGGATATTGGTGGCCCGCACTTCAAACTCCCACTTGGAATCCCTGTCCTTCCGGTATGACAGCGAGGCATCCCAGTTTTGGAAAGATTGGGAATCCCCATTGCCGAGGTCCTGGTTGGTATAGGTATAATTGCTCCGGAAGGTAACCGATTTCCAGATATAGGCATCGACTTCCACCGACGGGGCATTGGTGACAAACTTCGTTTCCCCGCCCCCCTGGTTATTATTGGTGACGCTGTACCGGTATCGGAAGGTAAAATTCGGTGCTACTTTATAATTCGTCCGGATACCCGGGGTATAGGTTTGGGTGAACCCTTCGTTCAGAGAGCGCTGCCCTTCAATAAACTGGTTGATTTTGGTGTAGTTAAAACTGGCCCTGAGGCTGGCCTGAATTTTACCAAAGGTGCGTTGAACCCTTCCAAAAACTGAAACCGTCTCATCGGCAAAATTGGAGTTAAAAAAGGTGCTGGTTCGAATCACATTGTCAAAATTCGTCAGACTCCGGATCTGATCAATATTGTTGGTGTAAGCGGCCCGGGCGAATACGTTGGTATAGTTAAACAGGTTAAAACTGTTGTAGAGCAGGCTTACATTATGGGAGAGGGCATTTTGCAGCTCGGCTTCCCCGAATTGAATGCTGTTAAAATTATTGAGTACAAGTCCTTCGGCCAGGCGGGTGACATCCGTAAACTGGTTTCGCATATTGTACCGCAGGGTGAGGGATTCACTTTTCTTAAGTTGGATCAGGGTTTCAAATTCCGGGAGGAGCCTGAAGAAATTGTCCTCGAAGGTTTCCCCGAACTGAATGTTCCGGTTGCCATAGGCATGAACCGAAAGCCCCGGGGTAATGGTGAATTTACCGGCTTTAAAACGATACCGGGCACCCAAATAAAAATCGCTGAAATTGTACTCTGTATCGTTCTCGGCCCGTCCCTCGTTTATGGTAGGGGTCGGATCGAATTCGGAGCCGTCATCGAGGAATTGGAAAATTCGCGAATCGAATTGTTGCCTGCTCAGGATGACCCCAAAGGTAAGGTTCAGGTTGCTTTTGGTGGTCAGTATGTTGTAATAGTCCAGTTTGGCATCTAACTGGTTGGATTTAATACGGCGATCCTGTCCGAGGTCATAAGCAGTTTGGGTGGTGTCCAGTCCGAGTTCCCGAGCCGTATTGTCAAAGGCATCCGAGCTGTCGTCCGGATCATTTTCCAGTACCGCATTGTAAAAAGGGTCCTCGTTTCTGAGCAGATGCTGGGCTTCAAAAGCGAAGATATGGTCCTCATTAAGGGTGTAGTAGTAATTCAGGTTCTGATTGATGCTGTATGGGGTGACTTCGTCGAATTGTGTGGTGGTCCCAATGACAGAGGAAAAGGCATCCTGGTTTTGGCGGTCATCTGAAACCCGGGCCAAGACATCATAATCCAGCTGGTTGTTAAAATTGGGTTGGAATGAGGCGCTCAGCTTAAGCAAGGCCTGGTTGGAGCGCTCCCGGCTGGATTGTTCTGTAGCTTCATCGGGAATCCCCAGACTTGGATCGGTATATCGTATAAAACTCGTTTCCCGGGAAAGGACGCGGCTGCTGTTGTAGATCAGGAATCCGCTCAGGTCCAGCGCCTGGGTAGGGGAGTAGCTGAAATTCCCCGTAGCCAGTTTGTTTTCAATTTCAAGGGCGTTAGCCTCGTTGGTCAGGAAATTCAGGCCGTTATCCCCGAGGTTAAGACTCGTCCCGCTGTCGCGACTCGGGGCGCGGAAGCCCCCGCCGAAGTTTCGGATGTCCCGGCGGGTAAGGGCTACTTCCCCGGTATTGTTAAGATCCCCGATAAAGTTCAGGCTGTATTTAGGGCTGTAGTAAAATAACTTCGGCTGTAATATGTAGAGCTCGTTATCCGGCGAGGCTCCGGCCCCTGCAGTAATATCCCCAAACCAAAAGTTCTCTTTTCCTTCCCTTAATTTTATATTCAAAGCTACGTTGTCCGAGTTGTTGGTCACACTTCGGAGCTGGCCAACCTCGGAATAGTTGCGCAGCACCTGGATTTTGTCTACGGCTTTGGAAGGGATGTTCTGGGTGGCGAGTTTGGTGTCGCCATCAAAAAAGTCCTTCCCGTTGACCATCAATTTATTGACGACTTTCCCCTCTACCTCAATCTGTCCGTCTTCATTGATCTCAACCCCCGGGAGGTTTTCAAGGACGTCTTCCAGTTTCCGTTCCGTTCCTGTGTTAAACGAATCGGCATTGTAGACCAGGGTATCTCCTTTCATGGTCACCGGCATGGTGTAGACGAGTTCCACTTCATCTAAAGCATTTTCTGAAACCAGGGTGTAGGTTTTTTCAAGATTGATTTCTCCTGTGGTCAGCACCTCCTTAAAAGTGGTCATTCCCACATAGCTGATCTGAATTTCAAAAGTTTCGTTCTTGCCCAGTTCTAATTTGAAAACACCCTGTTCGTCAGTAATGCCATAGGATGCCATCCCTTTGGTTTCCTGGTTTATAGCGATTACATTAGCCAGTTCCAGGGGAGTTCCCAGAGTGTCCTTTACCACTCCTTCAAACCGGATCTGGCCGTAGGTAGCCCCGGCTGCCAGCAGCAGCGCCAAACATAAAATGTTCTTCATAAGAGTATCCCGCTTGGAAAGTAGTAAGATGTGGTTCAAGACCCTGGGTTATCGGCTCCTTCTGCGTCCGCGGTTGTCGCGCATTTCCTGCATTTTGTCAGCCACGGTAACCTGGTATTCCGCTTTGGTGATGACTTTTCCTTTCTCAGGGGCCTCAATTTTGAGTTTCACCTCGGGGTTCATGACAATCTTGGAACAGAGCATGGTGGTGTTGCCGGCACTAACCTCAAGGATAAGGCCGGGGAGTCCCCAATATTCAGCCGGACCATGGGCTACCGGAATTTGAGGGGTGTACCAGGCTTCAATTTCCGTCATCTCTACTGCGGGTTCTGCAGGTGGTTCAGCGTCACCACCCTCGGCAGTTTCCGTAGTGTTTTGCCGAAGTCTGGACCAGGAAAAATCAAACCAGGTGAGCTCGTTGGTGGGCACGCTTGCCGTGGCTTTAAAGCACATATACTGGCCTATTTGTTTGGATTCGGAACCCATCTCCCATTTGATGGCCTGCAATTCGTCTTTCACCAGAAACAATTTTCCATAAAACTCCTGGCTTTGGACCAACTGGTTCCCTTTGACATTTTTATACTGCTCCCCCCGGGCAAAGTTTTTTCCCCAGGAATCTGTCGCCCCGGACATCGCATCGAGTTTTTCTTCTTCTTTAAAAACAGAGGCCTCTTTATTGAAATGCAGGATATAGGTCTTTTCGAGCCGATTCTGCAAACGGGCGTAAACCTGTTTTTTCTGGGCCTCGCTCATCCGGGCACCCCAACTTCCCAATTCCATGGTGGCTTTCGAAAAATACACCGCCTGTCCCTGAAAATCCTGGGCGTGGACGGAAATGAAGGAAAAGAGCAATAACGTAGTAAGGACGAAAGTGTAATAACGCAGGTTCATCATGGAAGGTTTTGTTTATTGTTTAACAAATATATGTATATAGTTAAACAAAATAATAAGGTTTACAACAATATTAACATTAAGAAGGGGGTATTACCTCACATTGAGCCCTTGAAGGACCGGAAATGTTTAAGGTTTGGGTACCGCAGTATATTAGAATTCCTATTCTGGAATCCTACGCTGTAATGAACTTGAGGAGTTTTTTCCTCAAGGGTATGGTATCCTGTTTTAAAGACTCTGATTCGAAAGGAGAGCACCTTATTTCCATTTCCCGGAAGTAAGAAGGGAAACACCCATGGTCTCTTCTCCTAAAAGTATTTGTATTTTTAAAAACCATAATCTTAGTTCCCGACCCGTGAGAATTGCACTTATTCTACTTTTTATCCTGTTTGGAAGGCTCTACGGCCAGGATTTGCCACCTATCCGCAATTTTACCCCCGCGGATTACGGGGCGGAAAACCAGAATTGGGCTATTTCCCAGGGGCGCGATAAACTTATCTACATATCCAATAATAAGGGCCTGCTCGTATTCAACGGGTCGTCCTGGTCCCTGAATCCTTCCCCCAACAAAACCATTATGCGATCGGTAAAGGCTATCGGAGACCGTATTTATGGTGGTTTCTATATGGATTTTGGATATTGGGAGCGGGATGCCTTTGGGGAGCTCGGCTATACATCCCTAACCAGAAGGCTGGGTATCGATATGGTACCTGATGAAGAGTTTTGGACAATTTTGGAAATCGAGGGTTACATCGTCTTCCAGTCACAGGATCGCATCTATGTATATAACCCTGTAGATGACAACGTCGCCCTGATAGAGGCCCAGACCTCAATCCCTAAAATATTTGAAGTGGACGGGGTTCTCTATTTTCAAAGGCTGGATCATGGGCTCTTCAAGTTAGAAAATGGTTCCGAAGTTTTGGTGAGCAACCATCCGAAACTTTTGGGTGAAGAGGTTATTGGCCTTTTTGGACCCCCGCAGGATTTACTCGTATTGATGAGCGACAGCGGATTTTTCAGACTCCGATCCGAAGGCCTGTTCCCCTGGGACATACCTGCTAATCCCACCTTTCTTAATTCCCGGGCCTACAGCGCCCTGCAGTTGAAGCAGGGGGGGTACGTTATTGGCACCATTTCAAACGGGGTGTTTCACCTGGATCCAGAAGGAAATTTGATTGGGCATTATGATCAGCTTAATGGACTGGGTAACAATACCGTCCTGGCCCTTTTTGAGGACCGGGATGGGAATATTTGGCTAGGGCTTGACAACGGGGTGAGCTATATCAACCCCGAATCGCCGTTTACCCTGTTCGTCGATAAGAAGGGTGTTGTGGGTAGTGTATATGCCGCCCGGTCTTATAATGGATTTCTCTATTTAGGATCCAACCAGGGACTCTTTTGTAAACCTCTCGGCAAGACCGGAGAATTTGAACTCGTTGAAGGAACCAAAGGCCAGGTGTGGTCTTTGGACGAGATCGACGGTACACTATTTTGCGCACATCATACAGGTACATTCGTGATAGAGGGAACACGGGCAGTGCGGATCGATGCAGCCTCGGGTACCTGGAAAGTGGCGCAATTATCGGAAAACCCTAAGCGTCTTATACAGGGAAAATATGATGGGTTGAGCCTCCTTGAAAAGGAAGGCCGGTCGTGGAAAGTCAGGAATAAAATCGACGGATTTAATCATTCGGCCCGTTTTGTGGAGGTATTTAACGAGATTCTTTTTGTGAATCACGAATACAAGGGGGTTTTTAAGGTGATCACGGACCCCGGGTACAACAAGGCAATAGAAGTTACGGTGGACACTACATTGATCGGTTATGATTCGGGAATACTGAAATTCGAAAATGAACTGCTCTATACCTATGCGGGAGGAATATTCCGGTACGACCCCAAAGCTGACCGATTTGTAAAGGATACTACATTAAGGGAGATCTACGAGAAGGAGGAGAATCTATCGGGGCGGGTGCATCTGGAAGAATCTGGTGAGAGCCTTTGGCTTTTCGGGGATTCAAACATCTATTCGGTCAGTTCCGGAAATTTACTGGGAAATCCCAAAATCCAGGTGATCCCACTTGCTGAAAAGGAGCGAAACGGTATTGTGGGTTATGAAAGCCTGGGGGAACTTCCTGCGGCGGGAAACTATCTGATTGGGACACGTTCAGGGTATATGGTTATGGACCTGAACCACTATACCCCAAGGGAGTTTAATATTACCCTTGCCGGTGTGCGGTGCGTAGGGAGGGAGTTGGAATCCGGTTCGGATTCCCGTGCTGAAATCGCAAAAAACGGTAATTTTTCACATAAGGAAAACAATTTTGATTTTTCTTTTTTCTCCGCGGAATACTTTCCTTTTCGTCAACCGATGTTCCAATACCGTCTGGAAGGGTTTTATCCGAAGTGGAGCCCCTGGTCCGAAAGCCCGCTTGCTTCCTTCAGGAATCTACCACCTGGAAACTATACGTTCCAGGTTCGGTCCCGAATTGGAGATCAACTCTCCAGCAATACGGCGGAGTATTCATTTGTGATTGTCAGGCCGTGGTACCAAACACGCTTAATGTGGGTCATTTACGCCCTGATGCTCGGACTTGCCGGATGGCTCATCCATATTCAGTACCGCAGTTATTACCGCAATAAGCAGAAGAGGCTCCTGGAACGAAACCAAAGAGAGCTGGACCTGGCCCGCGAGCGCAATGAAAAGGAAATCGTCAAAATCAAAAATGAACAGCTCCGTAAAGATTTCAAGGAGAAAAGCAACGAGCTTGCAGCCTCTACCATGAGTATCATAAAAAAGAACGAAATCCTGAACCGGATTCGCAAACAGATTACGGATCGATTCGAACAAACCGAGTCCATACAGTCCATTATTCAGGTTATAGATGAAAGCCTGAACCAGGAAGACGATTGGGAACTTTTTAAAGAGGCCTTCACCCATTCGGACCGGGAGTTCCTGAATACCCTGAAAATAGCGCATCCTGAATTATCCCCGAATGATATCCGCCTATGTGCATATTTGCGCCTGAACCTCACTTCCAAGGAAATTGCGCCCCTCTTCAATATTTCGCCCCGTAGCGTAGAGATCAAACGATATCGTTTGCGTAAAAAAATGGGGCTGGAACGCGATAAGAACCTTGTAAACTACCTCCTGACGCTCTGATAGGCACTACATAAGAGCCAATAAAACTCAACATTACCTATACATATGCGCCTAATTTCTGATTTCCCTTCTGCGGGAATTGAGATGGAGAAGGGCTTTAAACCATTGATTTTATTGTGATATAAAAAAATTAATACGATTAAATTGCGATGTATGTTTTTTGTATAGGGTTTTAT
>NZ_JBAVZJ010000011.1:0-3139 GCF_049588695.1 Robiginitalea sp. | reverse complement strand
GTTCGGGATGTGCTGGTTTCTTAAACCGGATTACGGCTTCTCCATTCTTATCTGTTTCCAAAGACGGGTTCCAGTAAAGCGTCGGCAGTTCGGTTTTTCTAAGCCTCCGGTCCTTTTCGCGTTCGGCCATATAAGTTTCAAAACTAGGGGCGGGTTCATACCCTTTAAAATTGAGTCCGCCGTCTTTCCGGTTGACGTAGTCCAGAAAATTGCCACTGCGGGTGTAAACGATCAAGACGCCCGTAGGGGCTTGTACCCCGAATACCGCTGCCTGCCCCGCATCGATGATAAATTCAATTCGAAGGATATCCAATGGCGTGATAAAAGTTAGAGGCGAAAGTGCCGGATCATCGAATCTAATAATCTGACCATCTACTACCCAAAGCGGTTCACCCCCGCCCCGTCGGTTATGATATACCACGGGAAGCGTTCCTCCACCTGTCATAAGAATCTGTACACCGGGTATTTGTCGCAACAGCTGTTCCATTGGCAAGGGAATGTCCGGATCCTGATATACGACGTCAAAGCGATTGGGCTGAATCCCATACAGGCTGGGGACACTTTCCTGCTCCTGCTTGCGCTTGTCAATAACCGTAGCCTCATTTAATTTTATGATTCCTGTGGTATCGAAAGGGATAGGAGGGGTCGACTCCACAAATTCCTTTTTACGTTGTGTTTTACGGTAGATTTTACTCTCGACAACTTCCTTTACTCCTTCAGATTCTTCTTCTACCTCTTTTGCTTGTTTTGTTACATCACGGCTGGGTTTGGAGGGCTCCTCAATCGGCAGCAACTTTACAAGGCGCTCGGTCTGTTCTTCACCTTGGGTTCTGAAAATAAACCGCGTATCCCCGGTCACATCGATACCCTTTACGTGCAGCACACCTGCTGCATCCGTTTCCAGTTCGCGAATGACCAGGTTGGAATTGGAGGAAGCCATCATCTGGATTTTTGTGTTGGCCAGTAGGCGGTTGTCCAGATCATAGACTGTACCGTGAAGCTCAAGGCTCCGCTCTACCGGATAACGAATCTCTGAGGGGAGCTCCTTCTCCAGGCTTTCCGAGGCCAGGCTTTGTGCTTTGAGATCCTCCAGAAAGCGGATGCTCCGCTCGTCCGGGAGTTCCGCATCAATAGCAATGGGCTTCAGGTACTGTTCAATACCCATTTTGGAATGTGGTGGCTGCGTATTCACGGCCGCTGAAAGATCGGTCTGTACCGGATTACCCTCTGCATCAGTAACCTTTATCCGAAAAGCCATCTCCCCCTCTTTGGTACGTTTGGAATTCAGGGGTCGGGCCTCAATAGTCAGCTGTTCCCTGGAATCGATCCATACCGGGCGCTCCGCCCAGGCTACCTGATCCATTCCGGTGAGAGAGAACGTCATCAGTCCCTGAGGGAGGGCTGCCTTGGAAATATCCAGGGCGGCTGAACCTTCTTCAAACTCGAGGACATGCACAAAATAGGATTGGCCCTCCTTCTTACCCTCTAAAACCACAGGGGCGCCTTCCATGGATTCCGTAGCGCGTACTTCGATCCGTATTTTTTCCGGGGAGAGGGTATTCACGCGCAGCGCATACCCTTCATCCAATATCTCAGGGAGCGCACTGGCCGACCCTTTTGCAGGTTGGAAGGAATAGGTTTTTCCTGCCTCGGGCTGAAAAATCGCCAACCCATAGCCTTTGGCATAGGACTGCACCTCCGCCACCTTTTGACCCGTTCCATCTACAATACTGCCCGCTACAGGGCTGTAATCCCCATTCAGGGATTGTGAAGTTAAAACCAAGCGGTTGGGGATCCCGGCCATAAGCCGGCCTCCTTCGGGATAGAATTCCAGGCGACGTTCGCCAATGTTTTCCACAGCACCCTGTACTTCCGAATCCTCCCCTACCCTAATGGTTTTGCGGTAGAACTGCTGCTCTCCATAATTCTTCATCCAACGCGTATAGGCTAAGACTTCATAAGGGCCGTCTTTTAATTTTTTTGGGAGTTTTAAAACTCCTTCCCCGGAACCTTGTTCCACCGGATGGTACTGCGTACTGACCAGGGCGTTCTCGGAATCCCTGAGTTCCAGGCGGAGCACCCCACTGGGGCTAAAACGCTTTTGGGTGGGACCGTTGAACACATAAGCTTTGAAAAAAATGGCTTCTCCGGCCTCGGCCTGTTCCCGGTCCATATGCAGGTAGACCCGCTCTTCCCATACCGCCAGGGAATCGGCTACAGTCCTGTCCTGAAAAACCATTTCAGCTGTAGAAAACCCACTAAATTCAGGTGCCTGGCTATCTCCCTGGGCGTATGAAATTGAAGATAAACTTAAGGCGGTGGCGAGGAGGAGGATGTTCTTTTTCATAGTGAATGGCTTTATGTGGTCTTCTTAAAAATAAGACCTGAATGTTAAATTTCCAATTGCTTTAGGATCGAATTAACAGTTCTATCACAACGCTTAGCCCCAAAAGGACAGGGCTTTACAAAGGAATACGGGCTTGGGGAACGCCTGGAAAAATCAATTTCTTGTCGATCCTTTACTGCCAAAGAACAGACAATTATCGTGCCGTAAGCAGGCTGTAACTACAAGGCAAGTCGTAGGTGTTTACTCGGGATATTCCACGCGAAGGTGGTAGATATTGGTCAGGCGCTGCTTCAAAACCTTTTTTATCGACTCGATGTCCTTAAAGGTAATATCGGCATTGAGGAATTGGCCTGCCTGCATTTGGCCATCTATGATGCGCTCTACGAATGAGTCGATCATCGGATAGGTGGGGTTTACCAGGCTTTTGGAAGCCGCCTCTACGGCGTCGGACATCATCAGGATTGCGGTTTCCTTTGAGAATGGCGTCGGCCCGGGATATCGGAAGTTTTCCTCCTTGGTATCTTCAGGGTGTTCTTCCATGGATTTCTTGTAGAAGTAGTACACCAGGGTGGTTCCGTGATGGGTCCGGATGAAGTCGATCACCCGGTCCGGGAGCTTATTCTTCCGGGCCATTTCAATACCTTCGATAACGTGCCGGATGATAATATCTGCACTCCTTTCAGGGTCCAGATCGTCGTGGGGGTTGCTATTGGTCGTTTGGTTTTCGGTAAAGTAGGTCGGGTCGTTCATCTTGCCGATATCGTGGTACAGCGCCCCTACCCGCACCAGCAT
>NZ_JBAVZJ010000010.1:0-3986 GCF_049588695.1 Robiginitalea sp. | reverse complement strand
GCCCTATACCGAATCCCTGCACGGCTCGAAAGATGGAAAACACCTGGCATGGGTGGTCAATGAAAAAGGGGTACGCAATATTTGGTATACCTCCCTGGGAGCTACTCCCCCCACCCTACTCACGAGTTACAACACCGATGATGGGCTTGGCATCGTCCTTCAGGCGTTAACCCCTGAGCACTTGTTCTACGTTAGGGGAAATGCCAACAACCGCAATGGCGAACCTGCCAATCCGGCGAGTCTTAGCCCCATTCCCCAACGGCAGTTACTTCGGTTGCGGCTGGCTGATAAGCAAATAGACACCCTGGCCCCGGTAGGATCCATGGAATTGAGTCCGGATGGAAAAACACTTATTTACACCAAAGGAAAAAAGGTCTATCGCATGCCCGCTGCCGGAAGTCCCGAGCCGAAGGAGGAATTACTTCTGGAGGTACGTGCGGGGGTATCTTCCCTCACATGGTCACCGGACGGGACAAAAATGGCTTTTGTAAGTCCGAGAACCGATCACAGTTTTGTCGGTGTTTTTGAGCCGGGGACGGATCGGATTCAATGGATTTCACCGGGACTGGGATTTGATGAACACCCGGTATGGTCCCCGGATGGAAAACGGTTGGCCTTTTTGAGGCGCCCCGGAAGGAGTAAAGATGAACTTCGGAACCTTACCGGGGGGAATTCCTTTGAAATTTGGGTGGGATCCCTCGAAACAGGAAACGCCCTGCCAATCTGGAAATCCCCGTCTGATGACGGGGGCTTTGCCCAATACTACCCGAATACCCCCTTACGTTGGACAAAACAAGACCAAATCCTTTTTTATTCCGAACACGGGGGCTGGAATCATATCTATAAGATTCGTCCGGACGGGGCCGGGTTGACCGATCTGACACCCGGTGCCTGTATTACAGAAAACAGCAGCCTTTCAACCGATCAGAAATACCTCTATTCCTCGGGCAATTGCGGAGACATCAATCGCAGGCATATCTGGCGAACGGATATCACCTCAGGCGTTTCTGAACAGGTTACGGGCCAATCAGGTATACAGTCTCATGTTGTAGGTCTGGAAGGAAATGCCTTTGCCTACCGGGAAGGCCTCTATAACCAGCCTACAACGGCGATGCTGCAAAAGGACGGGACCGCAAAAACCCTCGGGCCCCTTGACCCGCAATTTCCTAAGGGCTCCCTGGTGGAGCCGCAGGCCGTCACGTTCAGGGCAGCTGATGGCCTGGAAATTCACGGACAACTCTTTACCCCACCCCCCGGGGCCGGAAACAAAAAGCCGGCGCTTATCTATATGCACGGAGGTCCCATACGCCAGATGCTATTGGGGTACCATTACAGTGGCTATTACGCCAACGCCTATAGCATGAACCAGTATATGGCCTCCAGGGGCTATGTGGTGCTCTCCGTAAACTATCGCTCGGGGATCGGGTATGGCCGCGATTTTCGAAGGGCAGCGAAGCAGGGACCCCGGGGGGCATCCGAATACCAGGATATTGTAGCGGCAGGGAAGTACCTGCAATCCCTTGAAAGGGTCAACCCGGAAAAGATCGGGCTCTGGGGAGGTTCCTACGGGGGCTATCTCACGGCCATGGGGCTAGCCCGGAACTCCGGGCTTTTTAAAGCAGGGGTTGACCTGCATGGGGTACACGACTGGGCCTGGAGGGGAAGGGACTTTTCACCCGGAGGCGGCTGGGGGCTCACTGAAGAATTAATGTCCGGTGCCACGGCAGCCTCACCGATAGCCGACCTCAGTGCCTGGACATCCCCTGTACTACTCATAAGCGGGGATGATGACCGGAACGTAATGATCGGGCAGTCTATCGATCTCAAAAATCAACTGGATTCGCGGGGCGTCTACAACGAACACCTGGTTTTTCCGGATGAAGTCCACGGGTTTTTAAGGTACGACTCCTGGCTTCGGGCCTTTAAAGCTACCGAAGGCTTTTTTACCCGGTATTTAAAGTGATCGGGGACTACTTTTAACCAAGGAAATTATTGTTTTCACAATTCGCTGGTGGTTCTATTGCGAATCTGTTGTAAAAGACCTGTTGCTTTTCGTATTTTGCAAATCAGTTTCAAGCAACATTTATGAAAACAGTCACACGCATTTTTGAGTTCCCCTATTATCAGCAAGCGCATTTCCCCCTGGACAAAGCTATGGTCACCAAGTCCAATGGGGAATGGGAAGCCGTAAGCACTACCCAATACCTGGAACAGGCCAATGCGATTAGCCGGGCGCTCCTTACCCTTGGTGTGGCAGCCCATACTAAAATTGCCATGATCTCCATGAGCAATCGCACGGAGTGGAGTATTGTCGATACAGGGATCCTGCAGGTTGGGGCGCAGGACGTCCCCATCTACCCGACCATATCGGAAGAGGATTACGCCTATATCCTCAATCACTCGGAATCTGAATACTGTTTTGTGTCCTGCCAGGAAGTTCTGGATAAAGTGCGGGCGGTTCAAAATCAGGTCCCTTCCCTGAAAGATATCTTTAGCTTTGACCGGATTGAAGGATGCCGGCATTGGTCTGAATTAGTGGAAATGGGAGCTGACGCGTCTAATCAGGATGCGGTTGAAGCGCGTAAAGCCGCCGTTAAACCGGAGGATCTCGCTACCCTCATCCATACTTCAGGGACTACGGGGAGACCTAAAGGGGTCATGCTATCCCATAATAATATCGTATCGAATGTTCTGGGGAGTAAGGAGCGGGTACCCTTTGAATACGGCAGTGTAGCCCTGAGTTTCCTCCCTGTCTGCCATATTTTTGAACGGATGATTCTCTATCTCTACCAGTACTGTGGCATCAGCGTGTATTATGCGGAAAGTCTGGAGACGATCAGCGATAACCTGAAGGAAGTCAAACCTCATGTCATGACCGTTGTCCCCCGCCTGCTTGAAAAAGTCTACGACCGCATCATCGCAAAAGGGGCCGACCTTACGGGGTTGAAAAAAGCCCTGTTTTTCTGGGCCGTCGACATAGGACTCAAGTTTGAACCCTATGCCGCAAATGGGTGGTGGTATGAGAAAAAATTAGGCCTGGCGCGCACGCTAATCTTTTCGAAATGGAAGGAAGGCCTCGGAGGTAACCTCAATACGATGGTCTCGGGAAGTGCAGCCCTGCAAACGCGATTGGCGCGGGTTTTTGGGGCTGCGGGAATTCCGGTCATGGAAGGTTATGGGTTGACGGAAACCTCCCCGGTGATCTCCGTAAATGATCAGCGGAATCGCGGCTGGAAAATTGGAACCGTGGGCAGGATCATCAAGGATGTTGAAGTGAAAATCGCTTCAGACGGGGAAATTCTCTGTAAAGGACCCAACGTCATGATGGGATATTACAAAGACCCTGAAAAAACAGCTGAGGTAATCAATAGTGAAGGCTATTTTCACACAGGGGACATCGGGGAAATTGATGCGGATGGTTTTTTAAGGATCACCGATCGCAAAAAGGAAATGTTCAAGACCTCCGGGGGGAAATACGTGGCTCCCCAGCTTTTGGAAAACCGGATGAAACAATCCCGCTTTATCGAACAGATTATGGTTGTTGGGGAAGGTGAAAAACTTCCTGCCGCCCTTATTCAACCCAATTTTGAATTCTTGTTTGAATGGGCCAAACGTCACAATCTGGAATTTCAGAACACCGAAGAAGCCATTGCGAATCCGAAAGTATTGGATCGGTTTAAAGAGGAAGTAGAACAGGCCAATGAGCATTTCGCAAAATGGGAAAAAGTGAAGCTATTTAAGTTAACCCCCGACGTCTGGTCCGTGGATGAAGGTCACCTTACCCCTACCATGAAATTGAAACGAAAAATCATCAAGGAAAAATATATCGACCTCTACAACGATATATACAACCACTGATTCTGAGTGTAATACTCACCTGTTTGTGTAAAATAGCCTGACGGTTTCGTTTTTCGGAAAGCAGGTAATAAGGAACATTTTTTATTCAAATTTATTATGCATGCATAATAAATTTTTCTATATTTGGA
>NZ_JBAVZJ010000009.1:0-2429 GCF_049588695.1 Robiginitalea sp. | reverse complement strand
CCTTTACATAGAGGACCCCCAGCACATCATCGAGATTCTCTGCATAAACGGGGATACGCGAATACCCGTTTTTTTTGATCTCCTCCAACACTTCCGGGTATTTCAGTTCTGCAGATAAGGCAAAAATATCCAGCCTGGGCCGCATGACCTGTTTGGTATCCGTATTTCCAAAAGAGACAATCCCCTCGAGGATTTTTTGTTCTTCCCGGGTGGTGTCCCCTTCAGAAGTGAGTTCAAGGGCCTGGGAAAGATGGTCTACACTCAGATTCGATTTTTCTTTGCCCAGTCGCTTATATAAAAAGATAGTCGCTTTTCTGAGCGGTGCGCTTAAGGGGGTAAAAAGCACATCCAGGCCCCTGAGTACATAAGCCATTTTAAATGCGAATGCCATGCGATTCCTGTTCGCATAGATCTTTGGCAAAATCTCCCCGAACAAGAGGATCAGAAATGTCGCCAGTACCACCTCCAGCACAAAACGGCCGGAAATAAAGCCGAGATATACCTGGTCAATACCCTCAAATAGGGTATCTCCCATATCATTGAGAAGCAATACAATACCAATATTTATGGCGTTGTTGGCAATTAGGATGGTTGCGAGTAGTTTTTTTGGCTTCTCAAGAAGCCCGAGAATAATATCACTTTTAGAGCTTGCATTGTTTTTAAGCTCATTCACATCGGTTTGTGAGAGGCCAAAAAACGCTACTTCAGCACCCGAAATCAGTCCGGAGCAAATCAGCAGGACGACCAGTATTGTAAACTTGAGTATAAGTTCGCCACTGAGGGCTATCCCGATCAGTACAGCGCTTAGGAGGTCAGGATCCAAAGGCTCGGTCTTTAATTACTTAAAAAGGCAGGTCATCCTCTTCCGGGACATTTGCCTGTGTGTCTCCGCTTTGTATCGGCCCTTCAGCAGGACGAGCAGCCGACTGTCCTCCCTGGGCGGAACCTGGATTGGCCTCTCCCGATTTGTTTGAAAGGAACGTAAAATCTGTGGCCTGGATTTCAGTGGTATACCGGGTCGCTCCATCTTCACCCTGCCATTGTCTGGTTTTAAGGCGCCCCTCAATATAAATGAGGTCCCCCTTACTGAGGTATTTCTCACAAATTTCGGCAGCCTTGTTGCGGACGACAATATTATGCCATTCTGTATTGGTCACTTTCTCGCCGGTCTGACGATTGGTATACGATTCATTCGTGGCAATGGGGAAACGGCCTACGCAATTCCCGCCATCGAAGTAATGCATTTTAACCGCATCTCCTAAATGCCCGATCAGCATAACTTTATTTAGTGTTCCGCTCATAATTTATCTCTTGGGGTACATTGAATCTTCCCCGGGTTCAAAAGTACGAATTTTTAACTGTTTCCATGAAATTTGCAATGGGGACAGGGACGGGATACGCTTCCATTTCGGCTATAGGGATCCCCTCTGTGAGGTCTTTCTCCAAATAGACGATCCGCAAGGTCAGGAAAAGGTGCTGGTGAGACAATTTATGAACCAGGGGGACAGGGTTTAATTTATGTATCTTCAGAGGATGGCCCATTTGAGGAAAATAACCTTCGGTTAAAGGCTCCTCAGCCTGCCCATCAGATAATTCCATCTCTGATTCCAGAACGGGGAACTCATATAATCCCTGCCAGATACCTCTGCCTGTGCGTTTGACGAGCTGGGTTTTGAAACCCGGGTCCACAGGCATAAAATAGTTGAAATACCTTTTGCGCACTTCCTTTTTGGGTAACTTGACCGGAAACCGGGCCACCTGGGACCGTGCCAGGGCCACACAACTCTCCGCTAAAGGACAGGTGTCGCAATCGGGGTTTTTGGGAACGCACTGAAGCGCGCCAAATTCCATAAGCCCTTGATTATAGGTTCCCGGATGGGCTTTATTAAAAACCTGTTCCGCAAGATCTGCAAAGTAGCGGCTGCCTTCCCCACTGTTCACCGGAAGATCCACTCCGAAATACCGGCTCAGAACGCGGTAGACATTTCCATCGACAACCGGGGTAGGTAAATCAAAACAAATGGAGCCGATGGCCGCTGCGGTATACGGCCCAACCCCTTTTAGGGTCAAAAGGTCTTTGTATGTTTTTGGAAAGTCTCCCCCAAATTCATCGGAAACCCGTATGGCTGTGGCGTGCAGGTTACGCGCCCGGGAGTAGTAGCCAAGGCCCTGCCAGGTCTTTAAAACCTCCTCCTCTTCGGCTCTGGCGAGGTTTTCTACCCTGGGAAATCGTTCTTTGAATCGAAGGTAATATGGCAATCCCTGTGCAACACGAGTTTGCTGCATAATAATTTCGGAAAGCCATATGCTGTAAGGGTCCCTTGTTTTTCTCCAGGGCAAATCCCTTTTGTGCTTTGCGTACCAACTTAAAATGCGATCTGAAAAGTCCATATACTCCGGCTCCGGCGGCAAAACTAACTGTATTTAAG
>NZ_JBAVZJ010000008.1:0-1768 GCF_049588695.1 Robiginitalea sp. | reverse complement strand
ACAGAGTTCAGCAGGCTTTACCAGCGATTCCTGGATTTGCAGAATGCCGAGAAAAGGGCTCAGGAAGCTCAAATCGAGGTAGCCCTCGAGCGGATCAGGGCCCGCGCTATGGCCATGCAGCATACGGAAGAACTCAACGAAGTCATCGGGCTGCTCTGCGAACAATATGATTTCCTTGGGATCAACCCGGTTTGTGCCCACCTTTCCCTGATTGACCTGGAAAATAATCGTTTTTCGCTGCGCCTGAGCGGCAAAAAAGGTGGGCGGAAAATAGGGGAAAAGATCATCGACCTGGATGCGATGGAAGAATGGAAAGACACCGTCGAGCGCTGGAAAAAAAGTATTCCCCAAAGCCATCAATGCCTGGTGTATCCCAAAGAATCCGTCACCCAGTTGTTTCAGGTCATGGACGAGCTGATTCAAACCATGCCCAAAAAATACCGTGTAGGCCCAAAGGATTTTCCAAATGGACTCTATTCGTGTGAGGGACAGAATAAATTCGGGTACCTCGGTTTTAACCACAGCCGTCCTCCCACGGAGGAGGAAATTTCCATTGTAATCCGTTTCGCCCGGGAATTCGAGCGGATTTACCAGCGGTTCCTGGATCTGGAAAAAGCCGAAGCCCAGGCCCGGGAATCTGAAATTCAACTCGCCCTGGAGCGGGTGCGGGCCAGGACGATGGCTATGCACAAGAGCGAGGAGCTGGGGGAAGTAGCAGCAGTGCTTTTTGAGCAAATCTGCAGCCTAGGAGCTGCCCTGGAGCGCCTGAACATAGGCATCATCAGGGAAGAGGAAGGAATTTTTGAATGGTGGTCTACGGAACAGGGGGGGCAGCGGATCGACCAACTTTTTATAGGAAGTATCGAGGAACCTACGACCATCTCTAAGTTCTATTCCGACTGGAAACAAGGTAAAAAATCCGTAGTCATCGAGTTAACCGGCAAGGATCTGGAACAGTGGATCCGA
Source organism: Robiginitalea sp. (assembly GCF_049588695.1). GTDB lineage: Bacteria > Bacteroidota > Bacteroidia > Flavobacteriales > Flavobacteriaceae > Robiginitalea. The sequence goes on along the minus strand of NZ_JBAVZJ010000008.1, from coordinate 802 downwards.
TACCTGAAAGAAGAAATCGGAATGCCCTACCGGGAGGATTTGAGAAAGGATCGCCGGATTCATACAGGTACCTTTTTCAACCGAGGCATCCTCGTCGTTTCCACTCCGGAATTCCTTCCAGAGGGATCCACTGATTTGCTGGAACGGTTCAGCAAAGTCTTCGAACAGACGTACACCCGATTTCTGGATCTTCAAAAAGCAGAGGCACAGGCGCGGGAATCCCAGATTGAGGCGGCCCTGGAGCGGGTACGGGCCAGGACCATGGCCATGCACAATACCAATGATATTGCAGATACAGTAACCACTTTCTTTGAGGAACTGATCAGTCTCGGGCTGGGGGATTCTACCCGATGTGGCATCGGTATCCTGAGCCCTTCGGAAGTAATGGAGGTATGGACTGCTTCCATTCAAAAAGATAACAAAAGTATTCTCCATACGGGCTTTTTGGAAATGGGGGCCCACCCCATGCTCAAAGGATTGCAGGAGCATTGGGCAGCAGGGAAAGCACTCTATGAAGCCATCCTGGAAGGGGCCGCTAAAATGGATTATTTTAAAGCGATCAATGAAGCGCCGGAGTATCCGGTGAAGATGGATTTAGACGCCCTCCCTCCTACGGTCTACCACTATAGTTTCCTGTTCCCTCAAGGCACCCTATTTGTATTTGCGGAATCCCCTTTACAAGAAGAAATCAGGGATATATTCACGCGTTTTTCTTCCGTATTCGGCCAAACCTACACCCGGTACCTGGATCTGGAACGCGCAGAGAAACAAGCCCGGGAATCCAGGATTGAAGCCGCCCTGG
>NZ_JBAVZJ010000007.1:0-5479 GCF_049588695.1 Robiginitalea sp. | reverse complement strand
AGAAGTACACTTAACAGAATGGTCGTAAGTGTGAAGGATTTTTTCTTGTGTCTCGTATCTAACAATGGCATCACTTCGGACGCACAGCAAGGATCACTTTATAGCTATTGCGGTTCGCAATATCCATAACATTGACGGCTTCTTTGATGGCAACACTCTCCTCAGCCCGTAATATAATGGTCGGCTTCTCCTGACCCTCCAGTGCCTTCTTTAATTCAATTTCAATATACTGCTTGTTGATCTGCTCATTGTTCACAAAATACTCCAGATCCTTGTTAATGGTGACCGAAACATTCTGTGTATTCGTCGATTTACCTCTTGCCTTGGGCAATAATAAATCGAGCGCATTGGGCGTATTCGCCGTAAGCATAAAAAATATAAGCAGCAGGAAGACAATGTCCGTCATTGAGGACATGCTGAACTCAGGGCTAACCTTATTCCTTCCTTTCAGTTTCATACGATGTTCTTAAATCGGTTCGCTCAGTAAATCGAGGAATTCCGTGGCGTTGGCCTCCATTTTATGAATGACCTTATCCGTCCGGTTAACCAGGTGGTTGTAACCCACATAGGCGATAATACCAACTACAAGACCTGCTACAGTGGTAGTCATAGCAGTATAAATCCCCGAGGCCAAAGCTCCCATTTCCGCCTGTCCCCCGCTGGTAGCCATCTGGTGGAAGGCCAATATCATCCCGATGACAGTTCCCAGGAATCCAATCATCGGTGCTGCCCCGGCGACCGTAGCCAGCACAGTTACATTCTTTTCGAGTTTATACACCTCCAGGGTTCCGGCATTTTCAATGGCCGTGTTAATATCATCCAGTGGTTTTCCAATCCGGGATATACCCTTCTCGACAAGTCGGGCCACCGGGCTGTCTGTTTGGGCGCACAGGATTTTCGCCGCTTCTATTTTACCGCCCGTAATATGATCGCGAATCTGATTCATAAAATTCTTGTCGATCTGGGAAGCCGCTTTAATAGCGAGAAGGCGTTCAAAATAGATATACATGGCCACAGCCAGCATGACGAAAAGGACCGATATAATAACGATACTCCCCGTACCCCCGTTGAAAATAAGATCGATTACAGAAAGGGTTTTCTCCTCAGATGCGAATTCACCCAGCTGGGCTTCATCTACAACATCCTGAAACAATAGCATAGATAGATGTTCTTAATGTTGCTGTTAATAACGGTGTTTCCGTCATTTAATTATCCATGCAGAACAAAATCTCTCAAAAGCACAAAAACGAGTGCTCCGGCAAGAAATCCGGCCAGGGCCAGCCATGCAATTTTGCGAAAATACCAGAAGAAATCGATCTTCTCCATTCCCATGGCTACCACCCCTGCGGCGGAACCGATAATGAGCATACTACCCCCTGTACCTGCGGAATAAGCAATGAAATGCCAGAGCGGGCTGTCCATGGGTTGCGAGAACATCCCCATACTGGCCGCAACCAGGGGCACATTATCAATAACTGCGGAACCAATCCCGAGTAACATAACAACATAATCCGTATTGGGTATGGCCTGATTCATGGATTCTGCATAGTGGAATAAATACCCCAGGGATTCCAGGGCGGCTACGGCCAGCAGGATCCCGAGAAAGAAGAGTATGCTGGGCAGTTCGATCTTTGAAAGGGAAGAATGTACCGGCCCGTGGCTTGAATGTGCTTCGCTTTCATCAGTCGTATCTTTATCCAGGGAAGAAATACTGAATTTGGCGTTACTGTATATTTCTGCAAAAGTAGCTACAATGGCCAGGGACAACATCATGCCCACATAAGGAGGCAGGTGGGTAATGGTCTTAAAGAAGGGCACAAAAACAATAGACCCAAGCCCCAGGTAGAGCATCGTAGGACCGAATTTAGACGTCCGCTCCGTATTGTCTTCAAGATCTACATCTATCTCGCCCTGAAAGACCTTAAACCGGCTCGCAATGAGCGTGGGAACCACCGTACACATAATGGAGGGCAGCAACACATGTATCACCAGCTGTGAAGCGCTCACTTTATTGGCGATCCACAACATGGTAGTGGTCACGTCCCCAATAGGAGACCAGGCCCCTCCCGCATTGGCATTGATAATGATAAGCCCGGCAAACCACAACCGCGTCTCCCGGTCTTTGATCACTTTCTGCAGGATGGTAATCAGTACGATAGTAGCGGTCAGGTTGTCGATAATCGCCGACAGTATAAAGGCCAGGATCGAAAACAACCACAGGAGTTTAACCTTGCTACGGGTACGGATGTAGCCTTTGATGGTGGCAAAACCATTAAAATAATCGATAATTTCAACAATGGTCATCGCCCCGAGCAGGAAGACGAGGATTTCCGCAGTCTTCCCCAGGTGGTGTAATAACATTTCGTCCAGGTGGGAAGGCTCCAATTCCTTCAGCTCTGTATTTACCTCAAAAACTGGTAGATGTGCCAGGGCTATGATCGCCCAAAGAATGGCCATCATCGCCAGGGCGGGGATGAGTTTATCGATCTTAAGGTTGTGTTCAAGGGTAATCGCAAGGTATCCTACGACGAAAACGATAATTACAATGGTTTCCATAAAAAGGTGGTTTAATATTATACGAGCTGCTTCAGTGCAATTTCAAAGGCAGTGCGGCTCAGGTTGCGTTTAGATGGATTTTCCTTAAATATATTCAAAATTGCGTTTCGGATGACTTCTGAAGTATCATTAAATATGGCGGAATCTTCCATAGTCACCCTTCCCTCCATGAAATAAGCAAAAACCCGGGCCATTCCACAATTCGAAATAAAGTCGGGGATCAGGCTAACGCGTTGGTCCGTGGACTCCATGATGGGGCCGAAGAAAATTTCCTTATCGGCGAAGGGGACATTTGCACCGCATGAAATAACCTCAAGACCCGTATCGATCAGGGTGTTTATCTGCTCGCGGGTAATCAGGCGGGATGCAGCGCAGGGCGCAAAGATCTCAGCAGGGGTATTCCAAATTTCTGCGTTTATTTTTTCAAAGGGGATCATTTCCTCGGTGATCAGGGCATTTCCCTTTTTCTTCCTGAAAAAAGTCTGGATTTCTTCAAAAGTAAAACCTTCTTCTTTGACCACCCCGCCATGGCGGTCGATTATACCGACAATCAGGGCCCCCATCTTGGAGAGGTAAAAAGCAGCTGCTGCACCGACATTTCCGAATCCCTGTACAATAGCCCGTTTGCCTTTAACACTGCTCCCCCCAATATCATAATAGTGGCGGACCGCCTCTGCCACACCAAAACCGGTGATCATGTCGGCTACGGTATATTTCCGGGAGGGGTCCGGGGAATATACATCGCTTTCGAGGACTTTGATAACGCCCATGCGCAACTGCCCGATCCGGTTTATTTTGTCCGCCTCACTGGGTTTGAAATGCCCGTTAAAAACGCCTTCCTGCGGATGCCATACTCCCGCATCCTCAGTAATGGGAATCACTTCGTGGATCTCATCCACATTGAGGTCTCCCCCCGTCCCATAATAGTTCTTCAGCAGGGGAGAAACCGCCCCATACCAGCGTTCCAGCACCCCCTTTTTCCTCGGGTCCTCCGGGTTGAAGTTAATCCCGGATTTGGCGCCGCCAATCGGCGGGCCCGAAACCGTGAACTTCACCTCCATGGTTTTGGCAAGGGAGAGAACTTCATTCATATCCAGGCCTTCCCGCATACGGGTACCCCCTCCGGCAGCACCTCCCCTCAGGGAATTGATCACCGTCCAACCTTCGGCCTCCGTCTCCGGATCGTTCCAGTGAAACACAATTTCAGGAGCCTTGTTTTCAAAGCGCTCAAGCAGTTCTTTCATTACCATAATCGGAGGCGAATTAATTAGTTTATACCCCGCATACAAACCCTATTGCGCCCAAATGGACAGAAAATACCGGATGTACGACTATGCGAAGTCAAACAAATATAGAAATAATGGGGAGCTTTAAAAGCATTTCATCGGGCTTCTCTTACCGCTTCTCCAAAGGTGTGTTGCAGCTATAGAGGAATCCCCCCAATGTATTGATAAACTTAGAATCTGGCCGTATATTTGCATCCCGCATTTAAAAGCATTACTACCTATGGATTTTACTTTGACCGAAGAGCATCGAATGATTCAACAAGCCGCAAGGGATTTCGCCAAGACCGAATTATTGCCCGGCGTTATTGAAAGGGACGAAAAACAAGAGTTTCCAAAAAAGCAGATTCAGCAGATGGGGGAACTCGGATTTATGGGAATGATGGTAGACCCTGCCTTTGGAGGTAGTGGGATGGACACCCTTTCCTATGTCCTTGTCATGGAAGAACTCTCTAAGGTTGACGCATCTTCTTCTGTAGTTGTTTCGGTCAACAATTCCCTGGTTTGTTGGGGCTTAGAGACTTTCGGGACCGAAGCACAGAAAGAAAAATACCTCAAACGCCTGGCTACCGGTGAAATTATCGGGGCATTTTGTCTTTCAGAACCCGAAGCGGGAAGCGATGCTACCTCACAGAAAACGACGGCCATCGACAAAGGGGATCATTATTTGCTCAATGGAACCAAAAACTGGATCACAAATGGTTCGTCTGCCGAAGTGTATTTGGTAATCGCCCAAACCGATGTGGAAAAAGGGCATAAGGGAATCAATGCGCTGATCGTCGAAAAAGGTATGGAAGGCTTTGAAATCGGCCCGAAGGAGCAGAAAATGGGAATTCGCGGGAGCGACACCCATTCCCTTATGTTTACTGATGTTAAAGTTCCTAAGGAGAACCGTATAGGAAAGGACGGATTCGGTTTTAAATTCGCTATGAAAACCCTGGCCGGAGGTAGGATTGGAATTGCCGCACAAGCCCTCGGCATTGCCGCCGGGGCCTATGAACTGGCTCTGGAATACTCTAAAGTCCGCAAAGCTTTTGGAACGGAGATTGCCAATCACCAGGCCATTGCCTTTAAACTGGCGGATATGCATACCCAGATTCAGGCTGCGCGTTTTATGGTTTATAAATCCGCTGTGGATAAAGACCAGGGAAATGACTACGATTTATCCGGAGCCATGGCCAAGTTGTACGCCTCACAGGTCGCCATGGAAACGACCGTAGAAGCGGTTCAGATTCACGGAGGAAACGGGTACGTCAAGGAATACCATGTAGAGCGACTGATGCGGGATGCCAAAATCACCCAGATTTATGAAGGAACTTCTGAAATCCAAAAAATCGTGATCTCCCGGAGTATTCTTCGAAAATAATTTTGAACCCTTAATACCCCGATCCTGGTACGACTGCGGTTTCGGGAATTCCTTTTTTTCGGTAACTTAGTGGAAATCAAACACTCTTACCGATGCCTTTACCTTATCCTTCTGCCCGATTCTTCGGGGTGATCGCGCTTGTACTGCTCCTGGGTATCACTTCCTGTAAGCAAAATCCCAAAGAAAAACCCAAAACCATTGCCCCTGCAGAGGAAGCGCCTGCCGCCATTCGGGTAACCACGAAATCCATGGAGTTTTTTGCCCCCGATAGCAT
>NZ_JBAVZJ010000006.1:0-6668 GCF_049588695.1 Robiginitalea sp. | reverse complement strand
CACCAGGGGTCCGTTGGGGCCCCGAACGGTAGCGAGATTACTTATTCCGGGACATTCCGGCGATGTGGTTGTCGCAATTTCCACCACGTAATTTCCAGCTCTGAGGCCTGTAATTCGGGCAGGATCGCCACTGGCATCCGGATAGTTCGCCGTGTCAAAGCTTCCACTTGCCGCTGCAGGAAGCACCCTGTTTCCGCTGGTGTCAATCAGGAATGCCTCGTAATTGTACACTCCGTTATAATCGGTGACGTCTATAAAAAGCGCCCCGTCATCCCCGGGAACTGCACACCGGACCGGATTCGCCTGGCTGATGGTGACGTCCGGATACAACGGATCTGAAACCTGGTGGATTGGCAAGGGATAACTACACCCTTCTATATTATCAACCACCTGCAATAAATATCCCCCGGCTACGGGAAGATCTACAAGCACAAAGGAATCTCCGGGCGTATTGGTTACTGGAGTAACCGCCCCTGGGCCGTTGACCAGGGAAACCGTAAAATCAGTAGTTCCCACAACATCTATACGGACCTGCTCGGGATCTGCACAGGTAAGGGTGGAAACCACACTAAGAGTGGGAATCACGTTGGTCGGTGGATTGATCACCGGGAGGGTGACCTGATCCTGACATCCGTTCCCGTCGATGGCGTAGACCGTTATGGTTTGTGGAGATCCGTTATTGACTACCTCAAAGGTATTCGAGGACTGGTAGTTTTCAAAACCGGTTATGCTATACTGGTATCCAGTGCCTAACGTTCCCGGGTCAACCACCGAAACTGTAATGGTGGTGGAACTAAACTGATTTGCCCCGGGCACACAATTAAACGGAGGCGCAGTGGCACTAATCGAAAATGGCGCAGGTTCAATAATATCAATGCCATCCTGCCGCACTTCACAATCCCTGCTGGAAACCACAGTCACATCATAAACCCCTGAGGTCAGGCCCGTAAAGGATCCCGTACCATTTTGGGCTACTATATTGGACGTCCCGGTCTCATACAACGTATACACCAATGGACTATCGGCATCCGTTCCCGCCTGCAGGGTTACTTCAATACTCCCGTCGTCTGCGCCATTACAGGAAATATCTGTATCCAGAATCGAGGCAATTACCGGAACAACAGCCGGAGGAAGCGAAATATTGTCTATCAGGAAGGTACAGTTACCGCTGGCATCGACGACCAGGTTATCGGTAACGACCACCTGATAATCCCCGGGAGCATAACCCGTAAAGACACCGGTGGTATTGTCTGCAAGATAGTTTCCGCTGCCATCCTGCAACTCAAATGTGAAATCCCCACTACCCCCGTTGGTGGAAATAGTTATCTCCCCATCTGCATTATTACAGGAAGGGTCGGTGGTAAAATCCCCAAATGCATTGAGGAATTCGTAAACCGTTGCCGTCCCCTGACTGGTACAGCCATTGGCATCAGTAACATCTACGATGTAGTCACCAGGCGAACCAACGGTATAAGTATATTCCCAAAATCCTCCATTTAAGACCGCGAATTGTTCATTTCCGTTCAATGAGAAACGGGGCGTATCTACGGCTGCGGGTACCTGAACCAGGATATCAAAAGACGTGGCGGTCACATCACATCCGTTTTGTACCAGTAAAGAAGGCGGTGCAAGGTCCGGGTTGAGTCCGATAATGGTTTGAATGGCAAAAGAGGTACAATTGGCAACATCCCTTACATAAATATCGTAGGTGCCGGGCGGGGCGATAAAAGTGGTCTGAAGCGTCCAGTCCCCCGCTGATGGCGTATTACCAGAATCCATAAAAGCAAAGGTATAGGGTCCTCCCGCTCCTCCGGCACCCCGTACGGTCAATTGTCCGGGAGCATTACAATTTGCAGGAGATGAGGCAATGATATCGTAGGCCGGGAGATTCTGGTCTATGGTCACCGCTGCAGCATCAGTACAGTTGTTGGTCAGATCGGTAGCGAGCACCTGATAGTTTCCGGCAGGCGTCTCATAGGTATTGGAATACACAGGGGAGACATTGGTCAGGTTCTCCAGGGTGATACGGTTACCCGTATCCGTGTTGACCAGTTCAATAAGTAAATCGCTATTGGGGGCAAAACCATCTACGGAATAGACAATTTGTCCATTCCTGCTAACGTCACAGAAATCCGGAGTAGAACTGGCAGTAATATCCAGCGCACTGGGGCCTTCCACAGGGGCAATTTCATCAAAATAAATACAGCCTGTACCCTGATCCGTCACCTCAACCACATACGCAACTCCAAACTGGAGACCTGCAAAGGTATGCCGCCTCGGTGGGCTATTTGGGGTTACCGGCGGGCTGGGATCGATCGCCAGGCGAATCAAAAACGGGCCCACGCCCCCAACGATCTCCACCGTATTTGAAAAACCTGAAGGATCACAAACCGGGGCAGGCACCGGATCGGGAACGACATCCAGGGTCGTCTGGTCAATGGTCACCACATCCTCATCCCGGCAGCCGTTGGCATCCAGTGTTATGACACGATAAGTGGCCGGAGCCAGGTTGGTAAAAGTTTCGGAGGTGCTTGAAGTGGGTCCTACCCTGCTGATTTCAGTTCCAAACTGGTCCTGGAGTATATAGGTAAAATCAGGGGTCCCATCCGAGACAGAGGTAATGTCGATACTTCCTTCAAGGACACCCGTCAGGCAGGTCGCCGTTACAGGAGTTACACTCGCATCCGGAGGGAGCGTCGGGTCTGTATTGATTGTATAGTTGGCCAATGCCGTCTCACAACCAATCGCATCCCGAACGACGTAAGAGTAGGTTTGTCCCGCATTCAAATTGGAATAAACGGTCTGGGGCGTATAAGGCCCCCCGTCGAAACTGATCAGAAATGGAGGGATTCCACTGGTAGCATCCGGGGTAATCGTCAGAATCCCGTTATCGGTTTGCCCGCAACTGGCGGGGATTTCGCTCACTGCAGCTGGATTCAGCGGTACAGGCGGATTCAGGATTACGGGCACAGATTCCGCGATACAGCCCTGATTATCAGTGACCCTGAAGACATAATCCCCGGGTACATTCGTGCTGATCAGGAAGGAGTTGGCTGTCAGCGGAATTGGGGCACCAAAAGTAGCTCCGTTATCGGCGCTCACTTCATATTCTTTGGGGCCTGCACCCGCGAGGTAACCTCCATTAACCTGCACTCGCAAACTCCCGTCTGCCCCGCCACAGGGAATCTCGGTATCGATGGATCCCGTAACCCGCAATTGTGGATTTACAGTGATATTTACCTGATCGGAACACCCGTTGGAATCGACAACCTGGATTCTGTAATTTCCAGGAGCAAGTCCTGAAAAAACCGGGCTCGCCTGCAAGGCACCGCCGTTGATCCGATAGTTATGTGTACCCACCGGAGCCGAGCCTGCAGTGGAGGTGACCGCCAGAGTAGCCCCCGTTCCCGGGACATAACAAAAGTCCGAAGCCGCGGCATCCAGGGCAATACCCGGAGCGGCCACCGGCGTAAGGTCAAACGAGAAGGATGCGGCACACCCTTCAGCGTCTGTTACCGTGAGTATATAAGTCCCAGCCTGACCCAGACCTCCAAAATTCTGACTGGTTTGAGAGTTCTGCGTAGTGCCATCGGGACGCTCAAGGGTGTACCTGTAATTTCCCCAACCGCCACTCGCGTTAGCCTGTACCCGACCCTGGTTCCCATTGGCACAGGTCATGTCCGTGACATTTCCGCCCAGGGTGAGTGGGCTGGCAGGTTCTTCTATCTGGAGCGAAGTGGAATCCGTACACCCTGTATCTGCATCCGTGACATCGATGGTATAGGTTCCGGGGCCCGAAGGAGGAAGCACTACCTCTGGTGTATTTTGAACCGGACTTACCGGTCCACCATTTATGGAATAGGTAAAGCCATTGAGAAAGCCGTCAACAATAAACGTCCCCGTTCCGTCAGATGCACCTGTACAAACACGCAAATCCCCTCCGGCTCTTAATCGCACACCAATGGTATTGAGCAGGGCGGGTGTAAAACTCTCTTCGTAAAAACAACCATCCGCGGCCGTTACCCGAAAAGTATAGGCGGTATTGACATTGAGACCTAAAAAGGTATCATTGCCACCATTATCCAAGGATACCGGGCTGACAATTTCGTATTGGACAATGGGTGATGTACTGGTAGCCGTCAACTGCACATCGGAAGTACCCGCAGAACAATTGATCACCCCCTGTGTAAAGGCAATGTCCGTGGGCGGATCGACATCGAGAATGTCAATTGGAGTCAATTCAATACGACATCCCCCGTTATCCCGAATAATGGGCGTATACGTACCTGCTGCCAGGTTGGTATAATTTTGCTGGCCACTAAAATTCACCCCGTCAATACTAAACTCATAACCACTGCCGGATCCACCACTAAAGGGACCCTGGAATTCAATGATACCGCCATCGGCACCACCCCCAGGGTTACAAAGACGATCCTGGAGTTTCACAACATTACCTGAAATCGCCCCAACATTGGTCAGGGTAATGGATGTGGGTATGGTATAGATACAATCAAAACTTCCCTGCTCGTATCGCACCTGAATACTATTGTAAGTTCCGTCACCGACCGTTAGGACGGGATTGGCCGACCAGGGATCCCCGGGCTGCGCGCGAAAAGACAGGTTGTACCCCTTGGCATCGAGTACATTGATGTTAATTCGGGCTCCGTTGTTACAATCCCCGTCGGTTCCGGAAGCGGTTACATCCGGGGGGGTAAGTTCCTGAACGGAAGACGAGGCCGTAATGGTACAGCCGTTGGCATCTGTAATCACAAACTGATAGGAGCCTGCAGTCGTGACATTGTAAGTAGTCTGCCCGGTATACGTTCCTCCTGAATTCCCACCATCGCTTACGGTAAAAGAATATGGAGCCACACCGCCGGAGGTACGTACAATGATATCTACATTATCCGACCCACAGGAAGGATCTGTACTTAAACTCTCATTTACCTCCGTAGAAGCCCCCAGGGCGACCAGGCCGTCCCCGATGATAATAGGGTTTCCATTGACATCCAGGGATTCCTGGGGTGGGGGAATTCCCAGTCCCGGGTCTCCCGTACACTGTTGCGTTTCTACCTGAACGCTGTAGGTCCCCTGACCCACCGCGGCAAAAGTGTATGGATTATTGGGGATAAAGGTGGTAAATTCTAAAGGCACCCCGTTCTGGTCGAGGAGTGTATATCTGTAAGGCCCCGGAACATTATTGACGTTAACGGTAATAGACCCGGTGTCCCCAAAGCAATTGGCGTCTATAAAAGTGACATCAAGGTCAATCACCCGATCTTCAATAACGATCGGTTCATAAGGGTATTCGCACGTATTGGCTGTATTTCGAAGGCGGGTTTTTACGACATACGTCCCCGGGGTAAGGCCATCAAAAATAGCGGAATTTTGCCAGGGTCCGAAGCCACTTCCATTGTCTATACTGTATTCATAAGCACTGGAGAGGTTGGTTAACTGAATTCGCCCGGGTACCCCACAGATAAAATTCCTCTTGATAAAGGTTTGGGTAATACTACTTTTCTTGACTTTAAAATAATAATAGGTTCCGCCATTGGCCCGAACCCGGAACTCCGCTCCCGTGCTAGCCGGAATTGTAGCAGCAGACAGGGTAAATGCAGCAGATGTCCCCACGGTTTGCCAGGAGGAATTACATTCATTACCAATTATGGGAGGGCAATCGTCATTGACATCAAAAGTACAACTGCCGCCTGGGACGAGCTGCTGCCATTCATAGCTGCTAAAGGAACCTGTCAGGGTCAGGATACGGTCGTCAAAGTCACCACATAAGTTAAACCGGGAAATCGTAAACCCGTTGTCAGAACAGGTAACCTGTTCGTCTGCATTCTGTATAATAGTAGAAAACATGGGCGCTTCTGCGGTAAACTCCTCAAAACCTGAGTTTGAAGATAAATCGCTTGCGCCCCGGGGTTCGGTATCGGCACCCCCTGCCCGGAGTGCTGTATTGGAGTCCGTCTCAGGAGACAAACCTTCAACAGCCATGGCAATATGGTGCAGCGGACTGTATTCGAAAGCCGAAGCACTTACGAAAGTAATCCCCACTAGGAGCAGGGCATACCACAGGTGCCTGGTTTTTTTCGGGAGCATAGATTAAGTAGGCTTCAGAGAGTGCAGCGGGGATTCGGGGACCCTACTGCACTCTGTTTGTAATTATTTACACTTATAAATTCTCTTTATCTTTGGGGTCTTAACCCATTATTCTTTTAGCATATATTTTGCGAAAATGGTACTACATCAACGAATTGGTATGAAAAATAGTATTGTTACCCTATGGTTTTTCGCTGTAATGATCTCTATTTCTTGTGCTCAAAAGGAGGAAAATGAAACAGAAAACCTTCAGGACCCTGAATTTTCCGCAGAATTAGTCGTCGGGGACCTGCAAATTCCATGGGGCATGGTGTTTTTGCCTGATGAAAGCCTCTTGATTTCCGAAAAATCAGGGGATGTCATTCTATATAAAGACGGTACTAAAACCGAAATTCAAGGGGTTCCCGAGGTTTATATGCGAGGTCAGGGGGGACTGCTCGATCTGGAATTGCACCCGAACTTTGTGGAAAACAGGTGGGTGTATATGAGTTACGCCTCGGAAGAGGGGCCTGAGAAAGGCGGGCATACCGCCATAGCCCGGGCGCGGCTTAACGGCAATCAAT
>NZ_JBAVZJ010000005.1:0-3385 GCF_049588695.1 Robiginitalea sp. | reverse complement strand
GTGGGATTCCTTGCAGAGCATCCTTTCCGGCGGGGTCGGGATATTATCCTCTTCGACCAGCGGGGGATTGGCTTGTCTTCAGCCCTTCCGGATATGTCTTTTGATTCCTTTGATATTCTGGCCAGGGACGCCGATCCTGAAATGGAGTTAGCACTGACCCGGAAAATGATTTCAGATTACAGGCTCAAATGTGAGCGGGCCGGGGTAGAGCCCGCTTACTACAACACCCAGCAGAGCGCCCGGGATGTTGGGATGCTCTTTAAACATTTGGGATATGCCAAATACAATCTTTTTGGAGGGTCCTACGGGACGCGCCTCGCCCGGGTGGTTCAGGACTTTTTCCCCGAGATGGTACACACCTCGGTGCTCGATTCCCCGGCTCCCCTGAGTGGAGATTTTCTACTGAATCGCCTGGATAGTTATTCCCTTTCCCTTTCGAGAATATTTGAGTATTGTGCGAATACCCCTCAGTGTAATGAGGAGTACCCGGAGCTTAAGGCGGATTATTTTAAGGCGATTGCCCACCTGGAGAAGTCGCCCCTGGAAGTTACCCTCAGAGATTCCATTCCTTTTGTGATCAATGCTCAGGATGGGGTGTATCTTATCCGGCGCCTGTTGTATCAGGCCAATTCCCGTGAGAAAGCCCCGGAACTCATTCACGCTTTTCTCAATGGGTCGGGTGATGTGCTTCAGGAGGTCCTCGATTTTGAGTATCGCCTTACCGGGGGACTGAACCTTACCATGCTCCTGTCTGTGGAAAAATATGAAAATTTCAACCCGGCCAATACCCCGGAAAAAATCGGGGAGGCTTATCGGCAGTATCCCCTGTTCCCGATAGAGCTTGGCTTTTTTGATGCGTTTTATCAGGCCGGTATGGATTGGCATTCCGGGCATATGCCCATTGCAGAACGTCATTTTCAGGACTCTGATATCCCTTCCCTCATTTTTGTAAATCGCTATGATCCGGTGACCCCACCCGAGAATGGAAGACTTTTTAAAGAGCGGCTGAGCCGGGGCACATTGCTCATTTTGGATGAGGGAGGACATGGGGGAGGTAATGAGGATTGTAAAGATCAGGTGATCGTGAGCTTTATGGATCATCCGCTCCAACCTTTGGAAGTATCCTGTTTGAACTTGTATAAAGAATAGTTTATCCTTCATCCGTACTTATTTTTCGCTTATCCTTAGTGATGTTCATCCGGTTACTCCTTCGCAATTTGAGCTTCGACCAGGCCTGGTTCCCAAATACCAAAAAACAGTACATTTAGAACTCCGATAAATCATGGAGTACACCTGCGTGTTCGGAAAGTTGTAAAGCCAAACTTTTATGAAGAGATTTCCCAACGCCTTCGTCATCCTGCTCGGGGTGATTATTCTATCCTGGATTTTGACCTATGTGATTCCCCAGGGGTCGTATGAGCGGGTAACAGATGTCGAAAGCGGACAAACTACGGTCATCGGGGGATCCTATCAGGAAATTTCGTCGGAATCCCTCAGCTTTTTTGATTTGATGCTGGCAATCCCCCAGGGTCTGGCGAGCCGGGCAGACCTCATTGTGCTCATTCTTCTGATGGGTGGAAGTTTTTACGTCATTGAAAAGACGGGGGCCCTGGGACAGGGTTTACAAGTCCTTGTAGACCAGCTAAAGGGAAAGGAATCCCTGGCCATTGTGATTTTATCTGTACTTTTTGCAGCTGCGGGAGCCACCATAGGGCTGCAGGAGGAGATCATTGCCCTGGCACCCATCCTGATCCTGTTTTGCCGGTCTATGGGTTTTAATGCTTTCGTAGCCCTTGGCAGCAGTTATGGGGCTGCTGTTTTGGGATCCGCATTTAGCCCGATGAACCCGTTTGCCGTGGTCATTGCTCAAAAGGAAGCGCAACTGCCCTTACTTTCAGGTAGTGGATATCGCATGGTTATTTTTGGAATAGCCCTTATCCTTTGGATCGTCTATCTGTGGCGTTATGCCAACAAAAACCGGGTTGCGCCCGTGCCTATGGAGACTCAGGGTAACAGCCTAACCTGGCGCACGGCGTTAATCCTGGTACTGCTCTGCCTGACCTTTGCAGTGGTCACCTACGGACTGGTGTCATTGGACTGGGGTTTTAATGAGATTTCGGCCTGTTTTTTCACCCTAGGAATCGTTTCAGGACTCATCGGAAAGATGGGGATAGACCGTACGGGTTTGATGTACGTGGATGGTATGAAGGAAATGACCTTTGCCGCGGTCATCATGGGTATGGCCAGTACGATTCCGCTATTACTGGAGAAAGGGCAAATCCTGGACACTATTGTATTCGGGCTTTTCACCCCTATAGAAAGCCTGCCACCCAGCGTTTCCGCCCTGGGAATGATGATGGCCCAGGCTGTGCTTCACTTTCCCGTATCGAGCTATTCTGGCCAGGCTTTGCTGACCATGCCAATTTTAACGCCCCTGGCTGATCTTGTAGGGGTCTCGAGGCAGGTTTGTGTACTCGCTTACCAGTATGGGGCCGTAACCATGGATTTTATAGTACCTACCAACGGGGCGTTAATGGCGATCATTGCAGTGGCCGGTATTCCATTTAACAAATGGGTTCGGTTTATATGGAAGCCCCTGCTCTGGCTGTTTCTTGTTGCCGCCACAGGTATCGTTGTGGGAGTTTTGACGGGCTTTTAACTATCGGATTCCAACGAAAATTCCCTACAGGCGTAGTCTCCACTTAGTTGGATCAGGTATTTACTAAAATGTCCAAAAGAACGATTCAACCGGAGGAACTTAAGAATTGCTCAATCTGTGCGATTATGAGTTCGATCTCTTTTTTATGGTCTTCCAGATACAGGCTGTGGGAATCTAAATTGCGCTGCATGCTAAAAAGATCACCAAATAGGAGCGGGTTGGTTCTGAAATCCAGGTCCCTCCCGGAGACAAAGTCATTCTTTATTTGTAAAATCTGCTCGATGTTTTCACGGGTCATCAGCATGGGAGTTATATGGTCCACAAAAATACGAGTCAATTCCTTTACCCGCTCCTGGGTTCCATCTAACAAATTTTCCTGGGCATAATACCTGGATATTACGGTTCTGAGCGTGTCTGAGGAGATCAAATCGATATTCTCAGCGGACAGCATATTATCAAAGGCAACCCTGTTTTGAGTAAAAGCAGAGTATCGAGCAAGCACGGGCATATTCTTTGAAATTTCATTCATGGCCTCCAGGTTGGAATCTGCTTCGAGCATTTTACTGAGACATCTGTTAATGGCTGAGTCTTTCTTTTGGTTAAAGGCAATGGAATTCCCAATAAGTTCAAGATCATCCTGAAGACTGAGTTGAATTTCTTTGAGATAGAGAAGTTCGTTTTTCTTTTGAATCCGGTTGTTATTCCACCCGTCGATCTGCAGTGCCA
>NZ_JBAVZJ010000004.1:0-3657 GCF_049588695.1 Robiginitalea sp. | reverse complement strand
TTTTTATTTTTCGTACCCCTCCATGGGCAGATTAGCCGGGGAACTGCGGATATAGCCGCACTCAACCGCCTGGTCCGCTTAAACGGTGTGCGTACTTTGCTCTGGCTGATCGCGTTAGCCGTACATCTGATCGCTTTCCCCACCCTTACACCTTAATGTTCATTGCAGTTTGTTAAAGGCGCATATTAAGATATCTTTGATCTTGCCTAATGAGCTTCCTGACAGGCTTCAGGAAAATAGTTGAAGATCCACTACTATGAGAGTTGCTTATGTCTTACTCCTGATCTTGCATGCGGTAGTCCACATTTTCTGGTTTGCCCACGCCTATGGATGGGTGAATCTGGACTATTTTAATAAAGTTATCCCACCCATGGTAGGCTTTAGCTGGCTGCTGGCCGCCCTGTTTTTCTTTGCTGCGGCCCTTCAGCTTGTAAAGGGTCGTCTTAATTGGTTCCACCCCGCACTTATCGGGGTTTTAATTTCACAAATGTGGATTTTTTCAGCCTGGGAGGACACCCAATTGGGATCGTTTGTCAATCTGGTCATTTTAGTAGGCGTTTTTATAGGGTACTCAAAGGCGCGGTTTGAAGGTCGTTTTAAGGAAGACGTCCAGGCTGTCTTTGAAAACCTGAGGCTTTCCCAAAACCTTTTGCAGGAAAAAGATCTGGAACGGCTTCCGGATGTTGTACAGCAATACATTCGACGAAGCGGCGCCGTCGGACGACCCAAAGTAGAGAATTTCTATCTGGAGTTCGATGGGGAGATGCGCAGCCAGGGGGGAGCCTGGTTTGGATTTCGCTCTCGTCAGTACAATTTTATCCCCAGACCCAAACGCCTGTTTTTTATGAAAGCCCGGGTGAAGGGAATCTCTACCCATGGTTATCACTCCTATCAGCCGCCGTCCGCAAAAATGACAGTAAAGGCGCTCTCCATCTACCCGGTGGTCAAAATAGACCAGCCGGAAATGCTACCGACTGAAACCGTAACATTTTTAAACGATATGTGTTTGTTTGCCCCGGGAGCCCTTATAGACGAACGAATCCTTTGGGAAACCCTGGATGAATTTCAGGTTAAAGCCATCTTCAGTTACCGGAAAGTGCAGATATCAGCAGTCCTTTATTTTAATACAGAAGGGGATTTGGTAGATTTCCGTTCAGAAGATCGCTACGATGTGGGACAGATGAAGGCCGTACCTTTCACTACCCCTGTTAAGGATTATCGGGAATTTGATGGAATTCGTGTGCCTGCATACGGGGAAGCCACCTGGCATTATTCGGATGGCCCTTTTGTTTATGGCAAATTCAAACTGAAGAAGTTGCGTTACAATTTGGCTGAAATGCCACCCGAAGAGGATTCTTAGTTCCCTACGGGAGTAAGCAGTGGGCAGTAGGCAATAATTTTTAATACGATTTTACTTTTCTCTTATTTAGAATCATTCTATTTTTGTTTCCTTTAAGCCCAAGGGTGCTCATTACCCTGAGCTGTTAGATATAACCTGAATACGTCTTTCAAAATCACTTCAGATATATGAGCCTGACCCACAGACAAATACACAGGGACGTTGCCTATTTCTATGTTGGACTTATCCTGGCGTTTTCCTTTTCCGGAATCATCCTCAACCACCGCCAAAGCTGGTATCCTACGGAATACGCCTATGAATCAGAAGAGGTCACCCTGAAGATCCCGAAGGGGGAACTCACCGAAGAAAAGGTCCGGAATCTGGTAGCCCCGTTTAAACTCGAGTATGAGAGCCACCGCTTGCGCGGAAACAATCTCAGGGTAGACTTTACAGGGAATTCCATAATGGAACTGGACACAAAAACAGGTGAAGGTGTGCTGGAAGCCCGGCGAACCGTACCATTTTTGGGTCATACCATCAAACTCCATAAATCCACCGATACGGCCTGGATCTGGTATTCCGATATTTTTGGGGCAGCGATGATACTGATTGCCATAACCGGTATGATGATTCCCATGGGAAAAAACGGCTTTAATAAACGGGGGTGGAAACTGATGTTGGTCGGGTTGATCTTTCCATTGCTGTTTCTGTTTATTCTTTAGTAGCTGTTCGATCTCCAGGGGAAGACCCCTCCCCCTCCCGGTCAGAAGATAGTGCTGGATACTGAATTCCCATAACAGGTAACGCAATACTTACCTGAGAAGATGTCTCTTTACTCCTGTTCCCGAAGTTCTTCCAGGGCTTCGCAAACGGCTTCGAGGTCAGCATAGGGAGCCTCAGCTACCTGCCTGAAAAACTCCTGCCGACCTCTCGGGTAATGAAGGTCGTAATCTGCAGGGATCCCCTTGTTTTCATAAAGAACACCTGCCGTATCCATAAAATGTTCATTCGACAAGGCGAAGTCCCATCCATTGGGTAGTTCTTTTTCAAGCGCCGTAGAGAGGGCACCGGAAGTGCTGGATCCGATACGCTTAAAATGAGGCAGCGAGTGACTCGCCAGGGCCATGGTTTCAGCGGCACTTCCGGTCTGGGGGGAAATCAGAAGAAATACAGGCTTAAGAAAGGGCATGTCATAAGTTTCAAGCCATATCTCCTGAATCGGACTGAATCCCGCTGGTCCTTTTAATTTCTCCAGAGCCACCTTTCGCCTCTGGTTGTTGAAATGCCTGAGGATTTCAAAGCTGACCGCATCCTGACCGCCTCCATTAAACCGAATATCCAGCACGATACGATCGGCAGACTTCAGATCAGCCATAACCCGGTCCATGGTATTCCGCACCCCAGCCACTTCCCTTTCAATATAGTTTCCTTCATCCATAGCTTGGAAAGCCTCCACATAGGCACCCACGTACCCGAGATGCTCAGTGCGGGACTTCGGGATATCGAGATTGGCGAATAACCACATGGCTTTGATCTGCACGTATCCGGAGGTCGCATCGAGCATCCCCCAACGAAGCAGGGTGGATTCCCGGGTCATCTCCTCGGACAGGTATGCCTCTGAAACAATATTGGCTACTTCAAAGTCCCCGTACTCCTTTCGAGCGTTCTGATCATTGGTTGTTTCCGACGGTGGGCTATTCGCTTCCAACCGTTCATAAAAAGCCTCGTCTGCCTCCAGGTATCCGTGGTTGTCTTTGAGGAGTTCCAGGGTTTCCTCCAGGATTTCATAGAGTCGGGATTCCGATGGATCCGCCGACAATTTGTTGCGCTGCTGCTCATAAAGTGCTGGCCAATCAATATTATTTAATTCCATAAAGGCATAATGGTCGGCTATAGTCTGAGAAAATACCTCAAAGTTATACATGGGGTCCGATGCCTTTGCAGGTGGAAGAGTCTCGCCACAAATCGTGGGAAATTCTGAAGTCCGGAAGAAGCGATAGGTAAGAACGCCTTGCGTTAATAACAGTGTATCTCTATTGACTTGGATCGCATCCCCAAAATCCGCAATCGGGCCTTGTCTGTGGAGGCTACAGCTCAGGGCATTCCAGTGAAAAAACGAATAGGTGCTGTCTTGCTCCACCTGCAAAACCCATCCGGACTCTGAAGACTTCCAGACCCCTGAAATACCGATTTCAGGCACCTTTTCTATCCCACAGGAAAGCAGGAATAAAGAAAGTATGGCGTACAAAAGGTAATTGTGTTCAAAAGGCCGTATCGCGCCAATTCGCTTCATGTTATCAATACTATTATTCCACTAA
>NZ_JBAVZJ010000003.1:0-3254 GCF_049588695.1 Robiginitalea sp. | reverse complement strand
GTCTACGGGGGCTTCGTTAAAAAAACAACCCTCCTTGTGGGAGATAAGGTTCGGAAAGGCCAGGTCGTTGCCGTGTTGGAGAACCCGGAGTTTCTCACCCTCCAACAGGAGTACATGGAAGTACGGGAAACCCTGCCCTATCTGAAATCTGAATTTGAACGTCAGCGAACCCTGTTTGAAGAACAAATCAGTTCAGAAAAAGGCTTTCTTCAGGCACAAAGCGCTTACAGGAGTGCTTCTGCCCGAAAAAGCGGGCTGGAAAAGCAGTTGTCCCTCCTGGGAATCCGGCCCGATGAACTGGAGCCCGATGCCTTGCGTTCTGAAATCGCCCTTTACGCCCCGATCAGCGGAAAAGTGACCCAGGTAAATATCAGTATGGGCAGTTATGTCTCCCGGGCTTCCGAAATGCTGGAGATCATCAATCCGGAACACTTACATCTCGAGCTCAGTGTTTTTGAGCAGGATATCGGGAAGGTTCGGGAGGGACAACCTATACGGTTTCGAATTCCCGAAGTATCGGATACCGAATACGAGGGCACAATCTATCTGGTCGGCAGCAGTATCGATGCGAACCGTACGGTACAGGTTCATGGACACCTCAATGAGGAGCACAAAGCCTCATTGCTTGTAGGAATGTTCGTACAGGCAGAAATCCTTGTGGGTACTGATGAGGATCCGGAGGCCGGATCTCCATTGTTTCTAGCCCTGCCGGAAGAAGCGATCGTGGCTGAGGACGAGGACCGCTATATTTTTATTCAGGAAGGAACCTCTGATGCCGGTTTGAGGTTTCGCAAAGTGATGGTAAAAACAGGACCTACCGCCCGGGGCCTGACAGCCCTTACCGATGCAGGAAGCCTGAGCAGTAAAGATAAGGTACTGGTTAATGGGGCCTTTCTGATCTCAGGTATGGAGCCCTGAAGCCACAAAGAGACCTTCGCCACAAGTGGCCCTCGGATTAAGGTGCGTATGTTCGCCGGTTATGACCTGAAAGACGCTTACGATTCTTATGAGTCCATGGTCACAGCAGGCAGTAACCAGGCGATACCCATGGGCGGTGATCTCCCTAAAAGCATGGGGCAAAGTCCGAAATTCATGGTATGGGCCATGAAGGATCCTATCGGCCCGAATCTGGATCGCATCCAAATCATCAAAGGATGGGTCGAAAAGGGCGAAATGAAAGAAAAGATCTATAACGTCGCGGTTTCTGATAACCGGAAAATTGCAGCCGATGGTTCCTCCCCTCTCAATGCGCCTGTCAATATAGAAACAGGGGCTTTTGACACGAGCCAGGGAAGTCCGGAGTTGAGCGCTGTTTGGGAAGACCCCTATTTTGACCCCGGTCAACAGGCCTTCTACTATTCACGGGTAATCCAATTACCCACAGCCCGTTGGACGCTCTGGGATGAAATCCGCGAAGGGGTTGCCTATCCGGAAAGTGTCGCCAAAACGTTACAGGAGCGGGCCTGGGGATCGCCAATCTGGTACAATCCAAACTAAACTTTAAATCTCAATGATATTGCAATCAAGTATAAGGGCCCAGGCTATGTTGGGTCAGATCTTTTTCAATGATAAAAACGGTTTGATGGCGCGATTCCAGGTCACTGTTGTTCTTCCCTCCAAAGCAGACAGGGAAGGGATCAGAAATCTTGGACAACAGACGGAGAAAAACCTGTAAGGCTATTTAAAAAGCTGTTGTGCAAAGGTTGTCAGGTACTCCCTCCATAGAGTCCAAACGTGCCCCCCACCGGTTTCGACATACTCATAGGGCATATTCAATGCATCCAGACGGTTGCGGTAGGCGGTTACCTCATCATATAGAAAATCCTCCCTCCCGATGCCGATCCAGTAAAGCGCATATCCGTTTTCCATTTGGGTCTTCAGGGTTTCATCCATGTTTTGAAAAACCGGGGCTTCTGCATTATTCCGAGGTGTTATCGCCGGTGAAAACAACCCGATATATTCAAATGTATTTGGGTGATAACGCGAAATATGGAGGCTGTGGAACCCTCCCATAGAAAGGCCGGCAACGGCGCGGTATTCTTTGTCTGCCTTTGCACGGTAATTGGACTCGATAAATGATATGATATCCCCAAAAGATGAGATATAGTCCCCTGCCATCATATTGGGCCTCATAAATGAAGGCTGTACAAGGGAGCCACTGGCTTTTCCGGGGGCCGCTTCGTCCTGGGCATTCCCGTTAGGCATTATAACAATCATGGGGTCTGCCTTTCCGGAGGCGATCAGATTGTCCAGGATTTGGGTGGCCCGGCCCAGGTCCGACCAGGCTTCTTCATCCCCACCCGCTCCGTGCAGGAGGTAGAGTACGGGGTACTCCTGATCAGAAGTCTCATAACCCGGGGGAAGATAAATGGTCATACGTCGCTTTTTCTCCAGGCCCGGAGAGTCATACCAGCGTTTGGTCACCGTACCATGTGGTACATTTTGAACACTGTAGAGATCCCCTTTATCCCCGGGTACGATAAAGATGTTGAAAACAGAGGCCACATCCCTGATCATATGTGCATTGGACGGGTCTATGGTACGAACCCCGTCCACGATGAAGTGATACCAGTACAATTCAGAGGGCAGGGATTCTGTGGTATAGGTCCAAATTCCGTCACCACCCTTCTCCAGGGCCGCTGTAGCCCTGCCATACCCTTCCCGGGGCATCCAGTCCCCTGTTACTTTGACTTGTTGCACATCCCGGGCTTTGAGGCGAAAGGTTACCCGGCCTGTTTCATCAACCTCAGGGGACCGCAGGGCTTCGTTCATCATGCTCTCCTGGGCCGGGGCCTGGAAAATCGCACTTATGATTAAGAAAATACTACAATAGAAATATGTTTTCATCTGTCTGGCTGTTTTGACTTTAGTTCTCGTTTTTTGGATTTCGTTCGTATTTCTCCACACGTCCATCCCTGATGACGCCCTCCCAGTTCAGGCCAAAGGTGAAGTCATAGGTATTCCCCTCAGTATCCGTATATGGAACCATGTCGTGAGGAACATCCTCTAATTGCTTTTCCACGGTCACCATATCCCTGGGCATTTGCATAGGGAGGAGGCCGGAGGGCTCCGAAGTCCCGGATACCATTTCCATCAGGGCTTCTACCTGAACTCCGAAGTCCACCAGGATGGCATCGACATCAGGCTCAATATCGGAAAAGACCATCGGATTCGTGGCGGTTGACAGGAGAATCACAGGCCTTTCACCCATTTGCTGCCTTGTTTTCCGAATGGTTTCAAGATCCGGGTAGCTA
>NZ_JBAVZJ010000002.1:0-2362 GCF_049588695.1 Robiginitalea sp. | reverse complement strand
CGTTGTAGGTGCGAGTAACTCGGCCGTAGACGCCGCCCTGGAGTGCTGGCGCAAAGGTGCAGAAGTCACCCTGGTGGTCAGGGGTCCGGAAATTGGGAGGCGCGTAAAATACTGGGTGCGCCCGGATATCCTCAACCGTATTGAAGAGGGAAGTATCCGCGCTTATTTCAGCAGCACCATTCAGGAAATCCGGCAGGAACAAATTGTCCTGGACACCCCGGAGGGCACTGTGATGCTCCCAAATGATTTTGTCCTGGCCCTTACGGGATACCAGCCCAATTTTGATTTTCTCACCGCGGCCGGGATCTCCATTTCAGAAGATGACAAAAAACGACCGCACTACGATCCTAAAACTATGGAAACCAATGTTCCCGGACTCTATCTGGCCGGTGTGATTTGCGGTGGCATGGAGACCCATAAATGGTTTATTGAAAACTCACGCGAGCACGCAAAGATTATCCTGGGGCATATCGCTGCAAAGGACCCAAAGGAAAGTCAGACCCGTCAAACCCTGTAATGATGAGGACAAATATATACCAGCAGCTGTTTGACGACCAAATGGATCAGTATCTCGAAGTGGGCAAAACGACCTACAAGGAGCGGGTTACTAAATTACGGAGGCTGAAAAACGCCCTGGAATTCGACTACAAGCAACCCCTCCGTGAGGCGTTGTTTTCCGATTTCGGCAAACCTTTTCTGGAAACAGATCTTACCGAAATCTATCCTATTCTCGCTGAAATCAAACATATAGAACGCAACCTAAGGGATTGGATGCGGCCAAAAAAGGTAGGTAACCCCCTACCTATGATCGGATCCCGATCCTATATTGAGTACGAATCCAAAGGGGTCTGCCTGATACTCTCTCCCTGGAATTTTCCAGTGAATTTAACCTTTGACCCCCTGGTCTCGGCCATTGCAGCGGGCAACTGTTGTATTGTCAAACCTTCTGAATTCACCCCCGCGACCAGTCAGGTGATGGCGGAAATCGTAAGTGCACTTTTCGATCCCTCAGAAATAGCCCTGGTACAGGGGGAGGTGGAAACGGCTAAAGCGCTGCTGGAATTACCCTTCCACCATATCTTTTTCACCGGGTCCCCGGCTGTAGGCAAGCAGATTATGAAGGCTGCTTCCAGCCATTTGAGCTCGGTCACCCTGGAGTTAGGGGGTAAATCGCCCGCCTTCGTGGACGAAACAGCTTCCATGGAAACTACAGCCAAAAGACTGGCCTGGGGGAAATGCCTCAATGCCGGGCAGATTTGCGTGGCCCCGGATTACGTTTTGGTGACCGAAAAAGCAAAGGGTGCGTTGGTAGAGGCGCTGAAAAATCAGTTGGAATCCTTCTTTCCCCAGGGGGCTTCAAACTCGGAGAGTTATTCCCGCATCATCCATACGGCCCATCACCGCCGCTTACAGGACTTAGTAAATAACGCTGTCACCCGGGGGGCCCGAATTGTCTATGGAGGGGGAAATACAGAAGAAAAACACTTTTTCGAGCCCACCCTGATTGAACAGGTCCCGGAAGATGCCGACCTGCTGCAGGAAGAAATCTTCGGCCCGGTATTGCCCATAGTCACCGTAAAGGACGCAGATGCAGCCGTGGATTTTATCAACAGAAAACCCCGACCCCTCGCCCTCTATACTTTTAGCAAGAATAAAACGGCTATTCGGAAGTTGAGCACCAATACCCGTGCCGGTACGGCCTGTATCAACCACAATGTAGTACACTTATCGAACAACCACCTTCCTTTTGGCGGGATCAATAACAGTGGTATCGGTAAGGCACACGGCCACCACGGTTTCCTCGCCTTCTCCAACGAGAGGGCCACTGTTCGCCAGTACACCCCCAGCTCCATTGACCTGCTGATGCCTCCTTACTCGGATCTCAAACAGCGTATGGTGGATGCCACACTTCGCTGGTTTAAGTAGCCCCGGAATTAACAGTTTGACAATTTTGTTTAATCTTTAACAGTTCTTGTTAAACATTATTTCTACTTTAGTCTCAGAACTAAAATGACACAGGATGTTCGGACTATTCAAGAAGAAATCTCAAACCGAAAAATTACAGGAAGAGTATAAAAAACTCATGTCTGACGCCCATAAACTCTCCCAGGTAAATCGTGCTGCAGGAGACGCAAAGTATGCGGAGGCCCAGGATATCCTCAATAAGATAGAAGCACTTGAAGGAGACTTGTAATGCCTCCCAACCCATCAACCCTAAGACCTATGCTGGATAATTTGCTTAAAGACACAGTCAAACACAATGGATTCCATATTGATGATTTTGGTGATGACCACCTGCTCACCGGGATGGAGACCCCACTGAAACCAGACGCTTTTGAACTGAGCGATGCGGAAAAAAAAT
>NZ_JBAVZJ010000001.1:0-2556 GCF_049588695.1 Robiginitalea sp. | reverse complement strand
CCTCTACACAGGCATTACATGAGGTACAGGCCCACAATTCTTCCCGGCTGATATAATCGTCGAGCAATTGCTTCCCGTCCGGCTCCCATTTTCCTTTATGTGTATCCAGGTGACGTCCGACTTCTTCGAGCCGGTCGCGGGTATCCATCATTATTTTTCTTGGGGATAGTTTTTTTCCGGTCTGATTGGCCGGGCACTCGCTGGTGCAACGCCCGCATTCCGTGCAGGTATAGGCGTTTAATAACTGAATCTGATTCAGGTCCATAACATCGGAGGCCCCGAATTTTTCAGGTGGAGGGGCATCTTCTGCCGGGGCGGCGAAAGGATCCGCGTTCGGATCCATCATCAATGCCACTTCTTTTTGTACAGCTTCGAGATTATTGAATTGTCCCTGTGGTTTGAGCCTCCCGAAATACGTGTTTGGGAAGGCAAGCAGAATATGGAGGTGCTTGGAGAAGTACAAATAATTCAAAAAGAACAGTATCCCCAAAATATGGAGCCACCAGGCCACACGCTCTACCGCGATCAGAGTGGTCTCCGTCCAGCCAGACATCCAGCCCGCGATATAAGAACTGACCGGAAAAGCTCCCGCCTGGTTATAGTATTCCACCCCCATTTCCTGTAGCCGGAAATCCGCAGCATTCATAGTCAGGAAAAGGCCCATCAGGATCACCTCGATGTAAAGGATCAGGTCTGCGTCCTTTTTAGGCCATCCTTTCATCTCGGGTTTCCAGAAGCGTTGGAGCTTGAGCGCATTCCTCCGTATCCAGAACAGGACCACGGCAATGATGACCAAAAGGGCGAGAATTTCAAAGGAACCGATGAGGAAGTTGTAAAAACCTCCCATAAAAGAAAAAATGCGGTGTGTTCCGAATACGCCGTCTATAATGATTTCGAGTACCTCAATATTGATAATGATAAAGCCGAGGTAGACAATAACATGGAGGAAGCCCGATACCGGGCGTACGACCATTTTCTGTTGCCCCAGGGCAATCCGGGCCATGTTTTTCCAACGTTCAGCGGTTAGTCCGGAAACATCCGCGGCTCTTCCCAGCCGGATATTGCGAATAATCTTCCGGATGTTCCGGGTAAAATACCCGATTCCCAGAATGAGGGCCAAGACGAAGAGTATATTCGGTAGTATTCCCATCAATTCGGATCCTTTTCAAGCGCCGGGTCGTTCTCCGGTACTTCGTATTCCTTTTGTTTCTTTCCGAATACCGAAACGTTCACATAGCGCTTGGGATTCAGACGGAAATCCTGAAGCAGCAAATCCAACTCCCGGGAGGCATTAGCCAGGTTCTCATAAAGCGCCTCATCCGTTAAAAGCTTGCCCATGCTACCTTCCCCCTGCTCCATGCGCCGCAGCACCACATCGAGGTTGGCAAGGGTCGCCTCCATATTGCGAACCGTCTGACTGAGCCCGGCATTGGACAGGGAATCCGAAATCTTAGAGAAATTGACTGTTATGTCGTGAATGTTGCCGATGGCACTGTCGAGCTGTCCCTGATTGTCCTTCAGAAAGGAATTGAGATTATTCGTCGTACCCTGAAGGCTTCTTATCAATTGGTTAAGCCCCTGTACGCTCTCCCTGAGGTTCTTTTGTGTATCCGCATCCAGGACGCGATTAAAATTGACCAGTACAGAATCTGCATTTGAAACGGCATCCTCCACCTTGTTCTGGAGCGGGGTTAGTTTCTGCTGCACGAGTTCGGTAATTCCGGGACGAATTCGTGTAGGGAGTGTATCCCCGGACTGGGCTGTAGAACCCTGATCAAAGACCGGTATTATCTGAATCCCCTTTCCGCCGATGATTCCGGTATCGTAAAGCTCCGCCACGCTATTTTTTGAGAAATTGAAATCATTGCTCACCGTAAAGGTCACTATTAAATCCCCGGAACTGTCTTTAAACTTAATACCATTCACTGTCCCCACGCTAAACCCGTTAATGGTAACCTGGGTACCGGCCTGCAATCCCCCCACATGATCGTAAACCGCATAGAAGACTTTGCTGTTGTCAAAAAGGGGCGTGGACTTCAAATAGCTGAACCCCAATATAAACAACAGGATACCGCCTATGACGATAATACCTGTTTTAAGTTCTCTGGAAAATCTCAAACGTTTCGTTTTGGGTTCTAAACAAAATTAGAAATAAAATACGTACCGCCCTCTATCAATTGGAAAGGTACGTCAAAGCTTTGTCCACTGCAATACGCTGTCCGTCTTTATAGGCCACGATATACGCCTGATCATATCCCTTCTTCCGGGCCCCTGCCTGCAGGACTTTTGCCTGCTCGTAGGAGGACGTATTTCCATAGAGAATCCGGTACATAGAATTTACGGGTTCTTTGGAGAGGGTATTCAACCCTTTAAAGTTCGATGGGGTCAGCGGAATATCCTTACTTACTGCCATGAGCTGCACCTTGAAAGTCACCCCGGCATTATCCGCGACTGATGGGTTGGTTTTATCCGGGGTCTCAGCTGCAGGTGTTTTATTTGTTGCATCTGATGAGACGGCTTTGTTCACCGGGGTTCCTGTCGAATCCTCTTTGGCAA